>VGXJ01000144.1 GCA_016873375.1 Phycisphaerae bacterium | reverse complement strand
CCGCTGCCAGTACTGCGGCAAGCACTTCAGCACGAAGGAACTCACGCTCGACCATGTCGTGCCGCGCGTGCAGGGCGGCGAGAACAGCTGGACCAACCTTGTGTGCGCGTGCGTGCGCTGCAATGCGCGCAAGGGCGGCCGCACGCCCCAGCAGGCGAACATGCGACTGGTCAAGGTTCCCGTGAAACCCAAACGAAATCCCGCCATCGCGCTGCGGCTGGGAAGCCCGCGCTATCAGTCGTGGAAGGCATTCCTCGACGAGGCGTACTGGACGGTCGAACTCTCGGAGTGAACCTCGTGCTGCGGTCCAGCGCGAGGTGCGAGGTCTGCGCCGTCAGCGATCGAGGGTCAGCGTGTGCACACCAGACGGCATGAGTGAGGCGACCAAGGCTGGATCGAGCACGCCGCGTCCCCACGGGCAAGCCTTGACGGACGGCTCGCCGTCCTGGTCGACGCACCGGGCGAGGTCATGGAGGATGATCGCATCGGCGACGGGGCCGAGCGTGCCGAGGATGCGAGCGAGATGATCTCCGGCGTGGTCGAGCATGCTGGCTGTGAGCAGTGCAGCCGGCGCAAGCGCCAGGCCGATGCCCTGATGCTCGCGAAGGAGTCGCAGCGTCGAGTGCAGGTCGCTGACCAAGTGCAGCGCGTGAGGCACGACCAGGAGCCGCTGGCCGCGATCTTCGGCGCGTTTACGCGCGGAGCCGAGCGCGCTGCGGCAGGCCTCGATGCCGGCAGGCATCCAGTTGCGCAGGTCCCCATCGTCCGGCGAGCCTGAGAGGGAGCCGGTGAACACGAGCACGCGTGGCGTCGCCTCGGGCCATTCGCCCGGGTCGAGCAGGCTGCCCTGCAGCCATGCACCCCACGGGGTGCCGTCCGCTGTGATGGTTCCGGCCGCCATGGCCGTGCACGCGCCCGCGCGCATGCGGTCGGCCGTCAGGGTGGGCCGGATCATGCTGTCGGCCCGCGATACTCGCAGCGGCTGGTGCAAGTCTCATGCACGATCACCTCGGCGAGCATGGGGAGGACGGGGTGCAGCCGGTCCCACACCCAGACGGCCAGCATCTCGCTGGTGGGATTGGCGAGTCCGGGAAGGTCATTCAGCAGCCGATGGTCGAGTTCATCCTGGAGCGGAGCCACGGCCCGCTTGATGTCGCCGTAGTCCACGAGGTAGCCGCGCACAGGATCGAGCGGCCCTTCGACGACCACATCAACTGTGAATGAATGGCCATGGAGGCGGCGGCACTTGTGACCCTCCGGGAAGGAGGGCAGGAAGTGCGCCGCCTCGAACGAGAACGACTTCGCCAGCCGGATCCGCATGCCGCGCGATCAGGCGCTGGCCTTCGAGCCTTCGCGGTCTTCGCGGAGGCGACGGCTCTTGCCCTGGCGATCGCGCAGGTAGTAGAGCTTCGCGCGGCGCACTTCCGCGCGGCGGAGCACTTCAACCTTCTCGACGCGGGGCGAGTTGAGCGGGAAGATGCGCTCGACGCCTTCGTTGGCGACGATGCGGCGCACCGTGATCATCTTGTTGATGCCACGGCCCTTCTGGGCGATGAGCACGCCCTGGAAGACCTGTACGCGCTCCTTGTCGCCTTCGATGATCTTGTAGTGCACATCGAGGGTGTCACCCACCTTGAGCTGGGGGGTGGTGCCTTCAGGCTTGACCTGGCCGGCGACGACGTCTTCGAGGATCTTGCTGCGGTTCATGGAAATCTCAACCTTGGGCGCATGGGCCCGGATGGCCGTTCAGCATGGGCACGGGGTGCACAGGCCGTTGTGGCGTGGCGACGTGGGCGCATGTCCCAGAGGTCGCGGTTCAAGGAGGTCGGGACGACGCTCGCGCGTGCGCTCGACCTGCTGCTCAAGACGCCAGGCCGCGATTGCGGCATGGTCACCATCGAGCAGCACGGGGGGAACGGAGTGCCCGCGCCAATCGCGGGGACGGGTGTAGTGGGGGCAGTCCAGGAGCGGACGGCCCTGTGGATCGCGGAGCGAGAAGCTGTCTTGCGCGGCGCTGAGTTCGTGGCCCAGCACGCCCGGTTGGAGGCGGGCGATCGCATCGACCATGAGCATGGCGGGAAGCTCGCCACCGGAGACGACGAAGTCACCGATGCTCACTTCCTCGAGCCCGAGCGAGTCGATCGCACGCTGGTCGATGCCTTCGTAGTGGCCGCACACGAGCATGACGCGCGGCGAGGATGCAAGATCCTCGACCAGGCGCTGCGTGAGCGGTCGGCCGCTGGGCGAGAGCAGGATGCGGCGCGCTAGGCGTGCATCCATCGCCTGGACGGCTTCGACGGCATCGGCCACCGGACCAGCCATGAGCACCATGCCGGGACCGCCGCCGAACGGACGGTCGTCGACCTTCTGATGCTTGTTGTCCGCCCACGCCCTGATGTCGTGCGTGTGCACCTCGATGGCTCCCGACGAGATCGCCCGCCCGGTCATGCTGGCGTGCAGCACGGCAGGGAACATCTCGGTGAAGAGCGTGAGGATGTCCAGGCGGATGGCCATGGCGCGGTGTGGTCAGTTCACTTCTTCGCGGGAGCCGCGGCGGGCTTGAGCTTGGTGTGGCCGCGGGCGCGGGTGACCTCGTACTGCTTCGAGATCGGGCGCTTGCCCTTGCCGACGGTCGGCGTGATGTTGGCGCGCTTGAGCAGGTCAACCACGGTTTCCGAAGGCTGTGCGCCGACGGAGAGCCAGTGCACGATGCGATCGGTGTTGAGGTTCCACTGCTTGCCTTCGGTGCCGAGCGGATCGAACCAGCCCAGGGCCTCGATGACGGCGCCGTCGCGCGGCGAGCGCTTGTCCATGGCGGACAGGCGATAGAACGGACGATGGATGCGACCCATCTTCTTCAGGCGAAGGACAACCATGTGATGACTCCGTGTTGCGCTTCCCTCGGGGCGCCCCGGGCCACAGTGGCCGAGGTCGCTGACCGGGCGAGCCGTGGAGCCCTGCGACGCGTGGTCGCGGTGGATGGGGCCGTGCGGCGCGCCTTTGGGACGCGGATGCGAGTCGAGCAGTGTACGGAACCGGCGACTCGCTGCAAGGGGCCAGTACGGCGGGTCGCGCCGCGGCGCGTTATCGGGGCATCAGCAGTAGCCTGCGCCGCATGAGCAGCGGTTGGTGGGTTCACCAGTGGTATCAGGACTACGGGGCATGGATGGTGGCGGGCTATGCCCTCATCGTGATCTTCAGCATCACGCTCCATGAGCTGGCGCATGGTTGGGCCGCGATCTGGCAAGGTGACCGCACGCCCATCGAGCTTGGCCACATGACGTGGAACCCGCTGGTGCACATGGGGTGGGCCTCGTTGCTGATGTTCGCGGTCGTGGGCATCGCGTGGGGGTTGATGCCGGTCGATCCATCACGCATGCGGAACGGTCGCCGCAGCATGGGCTGGGTCGCGTTCGCGGGCCCGATGATGAACGTGGCGATCGCGTTCGTCGCGCTCACCGTGCTTGCGGTCGCCTCGGCGAAGAGCCTGGCCATCGGTGAGCGCGCCACGCTCTTGCTCTGGCTGGCCGGTTACATCAATCTTGCACTCGCGATTCTGAACCTGCTGCCGGTTCCGCCCCTCGATGGTTCGCGCATCGCCGCGGGCGTCTCGATCAAGGCGTACTCGTTCTTCAACCGGCCCGAAGTCGCGGGGGCATCCGTGTTCGTCTTGCTGGCGATCGTCTTCCTCGGAGCGGGCGATCTCATCTTCGACGCAGCGCTCACCGGTGCGAAGTGGTACTTGGCCGTCGCCGAACGGTTCCTCAACGGTTGATGCGGCGACCGTCAGCTCGCCTGGTACACGATCGTGCCGGCCACGATCGTCATCAGCACGCGCGGCGGAGCGCTGGCCCAATCGGCCGTGCGCGGATCGCGATCGAGGATCGTGAGATCGGCGGGGGCACCGGCGTGGAGAGAGCCGCAGCCAGAGGGGAATCCAAGCGATTGCGCCGCTTCTAGGGTGTAGGCGTACAGGGCTTCGGTGGGAGTGAGCGACTGTTCAGTCGCCACGACCGCACCCGTGCGGTCGATCCCGGTGATCGCGGCGCGCATGCCGGCGATCGGGCAGCAGGTCACGATCGGCCAGTCGCTGCCGAAGACCAGTCGCGCACCGGCGTTCGCGAAGTCACGGAACCGGAAGAAGCGATCCATGCGTGATGCGCCGAGGCGTGATGGCGCGTTCGGAGCATCCTCTGCCTTGTGCAGCGGCTGCATGCTGATGATCCTGCCCGCGCAGCGTGCGATGTCCTCCACGCGTGCGGTCTGTGCGTGCTCGATCCGGCCGATGTGCCGCTCATCGCGCTCGAGCGCATCGAGCGCAGCCGTCAGGGCTGCATCGCCGATCGCGTGCATGCTCGGACTGAGGCCGTTGGCCAGCACATGTTCCACCCAGGTGCGCAGCAGGCCATCGGCGGCAAGCTCGGTCCAGAGTCCGCTCGTGGACGGTTCGTCCGCGTACGGATCGTGCATGCGTGCGGTGCGCGAGCCGAGCGTGCCATCGATGAAGCTCTTGTAGCCGATCACCCAAAGGCGATCGGTGCGATCGAAGGTCACGCCCTGGGTGACATCGAGCGGCCAATCGCGATCCAAGAGCGTGACCGCCATCCGCAGCGGCAGATCGTGACGGCATGGTGCCAGCACATGTTCAAGGTCAGCGCCGTACTCCATGCTGCCCACACCGGTCACGCCCCGGGCATGCAGGTGGTGCACGGCGGCATCGAGCGCGGTGCGGCGCTCGCGCACACTCGGTGCGGGGATCGCGGGCTTGGCGATGTGCCAGGCCGCGGCCTCTCTGAGCAGTCCCGTTGGGCAGCCTGCGGCATCACGCACGATGTCGCCACCGGCCGGAGTGGACGAGAGATCGAGCCGCGCCATCACGCTGCGGCTGACGACGCAAGCGTGATGATCCATCCGCCATGCAACGACCTGCCGGCCATCGAGTCCATCGAACCATTCGGCGGTCGGCTGCTCGCCGCCCCATCGATCCTCGTTCCAGCCTTGGGCGATCAGCCAGCGGCCGGATTCGAGGGTGCCATGCCGGGCACGCACCAGGCGCTCGACCTCCGCCCGGGAGGTGCACGACGCGAGGTCGAGCATCTCCAGGCCGAGTCCGCCCAGGATCAGGTGCAGATGACCGTCGATGAGACCCGGCACGGCGAACGCGCCGGGCGGCAGATCAATGGCGTTGGCGCCCGGATCACGGTCGGTCAGCACGCCATCCGACCAGTGCAGGCCATGACGATCGCCCGAGGCAGGACACCACGCGGAGACGTTCA
>VGXJ01000143.1 GCA_016873375.1 Phycisphaerae bacterium | reverse complement strand
TGGTTCGCAAGTGCGCACGGCGTCCGATCGCCCGACCATCGCTTTCAGCAGCTGCGAGGTTGTACCAGCGGTACGCCTCGCGCTCGTCGGCGGGCAAGCCGATGCCAAACTCATACATCAACCCCAGCCGAAACTGTGCTTCGGTGATGCCCCGCTCGGCGGCGAATCGATATTGCGCGGCGGCCAGCGTGTTGTCCGGCGGGGCATCCAGGCCTTCTTGGTACAGGACACCGAGTTGAAGTGCGCCCATGGGCACATCAAGCTCGACGGCCTTGTTGAAAGCATCTGCCGCATCCTTGAAATTGCCGATCACACCTTGGCCACCGTCAGCGAGCAGCACGCCGCGTCGATAGAGCGCCTCGGGGAAATTGGCCTCGACCGCGGCGTCAAGCGACTCGATCGCCGCAATGCGATTGGCAGGTCGGTTCGCACTGCCCTTGAGCAGGAACCAGTACTGGTCATACAGCGCACCGGGCACCCCGGCCTTCGCTGCTTTGACCGAGAGTTCGACCGCATCTTCGCCGCCACGGCCGGTCTCGACGAGTACGCGCGAGAGTCGCCACTGCGCCGTTGAGTTGCCTGCATCCGCCGCCGCACGCAGGTGCTTCTCGGCTTCAGCGGGGTTTGGTTCGAAGCCAGGACGGCCTTCTTGGCACAGCACGCCCATCCGCAGGTGCGCACCGAACAGCCCGGATTGCGCCGCGCTCGCGTAGTGGGCCATGGCCGTGTGCACATTGATCGGCCCACCGATGCCGAGTTCGCACATCTGCGCGTATGCAAAGCATGCACGGGGGTCCTCGCTGGCAGCAACCTGCTGCAGTGCACGGGCCTTGACCAGATCCTGCGGCATCAGCACGCCCGCTTCGAGCAGGCTTGCCAGTTCAAAGCACGACTTGGCGTGGCCCCCCGCAATCGCGCGTTCAAACATCACCACGGCGGCGCTCACATCGGGCTCGACGCTGTGGTTCGCCAAGAGCCGCATGCCTGCGTGGTAGGCACACTCGGCGTCGCCGGCCTCACCAGCACGGATCAGTCGCTGCAGGCACTCGGACTGTTGGGTGGGATCTTGAAGCAGCATGAGCGCCAGCCGCGAGTTGCCGCGCGCTTCGCCTGCGTCATCGGCCTTGCGGTACCACTCGCGCGCGCCGGGCAGATCCTGCTTCACGGTTCCGCGCCCTTGGGCAAGCAAATCGCCAAGCACCAGCATGCAGTAGGGGCTTCCCGACATAGCGCCCGCGCGGGCCACGCGTTCGGTCTGCTCCGGCAAGGGAACTTGGCTGAGCAGATCGACCACGAGCACCTCGGCCGACTCCCGGTCGCCGCACTCCGCAGCCCGCAGGCGCCAGCGCTGCGCACTCGCCTGGCTGCTTGCGTCACTGCTCAGGTCCTCGAAGTGGCTGACCAGTTCGAGCGATGCTTCGCGCGCGCTGGCCGGATCGTCGGACAGCGCAGCCTTCTCGAGCAAGGCCAGCCCCTTGGCGGTGTTCCGGTCGACGCCATCACCGGTCAGGTAGGCCTGGGCCTCGGCCAGCATCTGCGCCGGCGTCTGTCGGCCGCTGACAGCGATGATGGTCACCGTGACTGCCGCTGCGATGGCAACACCAGTGGCGGCAGCCACGATCATGCGGCGTGGTACGGGCATTTCTGGAGTTTAGCGAGACTCGCCGCCGGATCAATCCCGCGTCGTTTCGTTCTTGGATTCCGAATCGGCTCCTGCGGTCGCACGTCCGGCAAAGAGCAGGCTGAGCCCGATTGAGCCGCCGAGGATCGCGGCGATGACCGACAGAGTGACGAGCGGAGGCGCGTGGTAGCCCAACGGCTGCAGGATCAGCTTCACGCCGATCACCGCGATCAGGATCGCGAGGCCCGTCTTGAGGAACCGGAATGCACCGAGCAGGCTCGCCACGGCGAAGTACAGCGCGCGCAGCCCAATGATCGCCATGATGTTCGAGGTGAACACCAGAAAGGGATCCTGCGTGATGCCGAACACCGCGGGGATCGAGTCGACCGCGAAGACAAGGTCGCTGACTTCGACGATGAGCAGGACGGCCAGGAGCGGCGTGGCCATGAGCCGACCGGCCTGCCGCGTGAAGAAGCGCTCTCCGTCATACGAATCGCTGATCGGAACGATGCGGCGCATGAGCCGCAGCGCGCGGCTGCGTGATGGATCCACCTCGGGCTCGCCATCGCCGCTGCGGAGCATCTTCACGCTGGTGAGCATCAGGATGGCGCCGAAGACATACATCGTCCATGTGAACAGCTTGAGGAGCGCGAGCCCGCCGGCGATGCATGCTCCGCGCATGAGGACCGCGCCGAGGATCCCCCAGAAGAGCACGCGCGGCTGGCTCTCGCGCGAGACCTTGAAGCGATCGAAGATGAGCGCGAACACGAAGACGTTGTCGATCGAGAGCGACTGCTCCACGAGGTAGCCGGCCAGGTACTGCGCACCTGCATCGGCGCCCAGCGTGGCCCAGATGCCGGCTCCGACCAGCATGCCGAGCGACACCCAGAACGCCACCATGCGCAGGGCCTCGCGCATGGCGATCTCGTGCGCGGTGCGGTGCACGAGCTTCAGGTCGGCGATGATCGCCAGCGTGACACCCACGATGAAGGCTCCCCAGACCCATAGCGGGACCTGCAGCGGTGCGGCTGCAGCCTGCGTGGTGACATCGTCGACGGCGATCATGGGCGACGCAGTGTAGGCCTGTTCAGAGATCGATCTGGATGCCGAGCTCGACCAGGCGGCCCGGCGGAATCGAGAAGTGCAGCGGGTTGTTCGCACCGGCCTGTGACATCGTGCAGAAGAGTCGCTTCTGCCATCCGGCGAGCTCGCTGTGGCCGCGTGGCGTGAGGATCGTTCGGCCGAGGTAGTAGGTCGTGGACCCTTCGCGCGACTCGAGGCCGTGCTGTGCAGCGAGCTTCGTCAGGCGCGGCACATCGACCGACTGGTTGAAGCCATGCTGGCAGCGCACGCGGAAGAAGCCGTCGCGCAGTTCCTCGACCTGCACCTGTTCCTCTTCGGGAACGCGCGGCACTGGCGCGGTGCGGATGCTCATGATGGCCACGTGCTGGTGCAGGATCTTGTTGTGCTTGAGGTGGTGCAGCAGCGTGGGCGGCACCCCGTCATCGCTGGGCGTGAGGAAGATCGCCGTGCCTTGCACGCGCGGCACTGGATGGGTGTCGAGCGAGTTCAGCAGCGCATCGAACGAGAGCACCTGCTTGTTGAACTTGGCGCTCAACACCTGTCTCCCGCGGTGCCAGGTCCACATCAAGGTCAGCATGCCGACTGCGATCGTCAGCGTGAGCCAGCCGCCGCTGGGGATCTTCAGCATGTTCGCGCCCAGGAAGAGCAGATCGACGCTGCCCAGCACGATGAGGAAGGTCCCGCACCGGATCGGTCCCCAGCCGTTGCGGTACTTGTAGACCGCGAAGAGGATCGTGGTCATCAGCATCAGCATCGAGACGCTGAGGCCGTAGGCATCGGCCAACGCCATGCTGCGGCGGAAGATGAGCACCAGCAGCACGCAGGCGATCATCATGACCAGGTTCAGGAGCGGCACGAAGATGTGTCCCTCGTGGTCGCCGGTGTGCAGCACGCGCAATCGCGGCAGCAGGCCCAGCTGCACGGCCTGGTGCGTGAGGCTGAAGAGCCCCGTCAGGATCGACTGGCTCGCGATGCACGTGGCCAGCGTGGCGAAGATGACGAGCGGAATCAAACCCCATGACGGCGCGAGCCGGAAGAACGGCTGCTCGATCGTCATGTCTTGCAGGTACATCGCCCCTTGCCCGAAGTAGTTCAGAATCAGGCTCGGCATGACAAGGCCGTACCACGCTGCACGGATGGGGAAACGGCCGAAGTGTCCGAGGTCGGCGTAGAGCGCCTCGCCGCCGGTGATGCACAGCATCACGCTGCCCAAGGCCACGAAGCACTCGCGGGGTTGGTTGCGGGCCAGGTCGAGCGCATGGACTGGATTGATCGCCGATAGCACGCTCGGCTCAAGCAGAATGCCGCGAATCCCAAGGAGTGCCATGACGCTGAACCACGCCAGCATCAGCGGCCCAAGCCATGAACCGAGTGCCGCCGTGCCGAACCGCTGCACGCTGAAGAGCACGACCATGATCACGCAGGTCGCGGGAATGACGAACTTCGTGAGGTCGGGCGAGATGACCTCAAGCCCTTCCACCGCACTGAGCACCGAGAGGCTGGGCGTGATCACGCCCTCCGCGTAGAGCAGCGAAGCGCCGAGAAGTCCCATCACGAAGAAGGGCATCGGCAGGGACCGCAGGCCCTTGCCCTTCTCTGGCAGCAGCGACAGCAGCGAGAAGATCCCGCCTTCGCCGCGGTTGTCGGCCTGCAGCACCAGCCAGGCGTACTTGATGGTGATCACGATCGTGAGCGACCAGAAGAACAGGCTCAGGACGCCGATGACCGTGGAAGGATCCCTCGGCATGCCGTGATGGGCCGAAAGGGACTCCTTGATGGCGTAGAGAGGGCTGGTACCGATATCCCCGAACACCACACCGAGGGCGAGCATGGTCAGGGCCAGCCTTGCTGCGGTGCCTGCGGGCGAATGGCCGTCAGTCGGGTGTTTGGAGGCGGTCGCGGCCATCGGAGATGACGAACCCTTGGCATGGTACCTCTAACGGGCATGGATTGGCGGCGGCTTGGCCAGACCCGGGCAGTCATCCAACAACCCCTGCCCAAAGGGTTGCATCCGTCGCGAGATCCCGCGACACTCCACCGCCCGCTCTCGCAGGCCCTCGCTCCCAAAGGAACCCCCCATGCGCATCGATCCCTCGTCGTTTTCCACCGGCCGCCGCCACTTCATCCTCACCGCCGCTGCAGCAGGGGCTGCGACGCAGCTGCCGTGGTGGGTGCGACGTGCTGCGGCGCAGGGCGCATCGAGCAAGCTGCGCGTGGCGTGTGTCGGATGCGGTGGCATGGGCGCCTCCGATCTCACCCAGGTGGCAAGCCATCCTGGCGTCTCGATCGCGGCGCTCTGCGATGTGAATCGCGACACGCTCGCCAAGCAGGGCGCGACCTACGCGGTCCCGACCGAGGCGCGCTTTACCGATTACCGCGAGTTCCTCGCCAAGGCTGGTGGCATGATCGATGCCGTCATCGTGAGCACCCCGGACCACTCGCATGCCCCGGTCGCCGTGCAGGCCATGCGCATGGGCAAGCACGCGTATGTCCAGAAGCCGCTGACCCACTCGCTGCATGAGGCGCGCGTGATCGCCCAGACCGCGACCGCCACGAAGGTCGTCACGCAGATGGGCATCCAGAACACCGCGAACCCCGGCCGTCGCAAGTCGATGGAGCTGC
>VGXJ01000142.1 GCA_016873375.1 Phycisphaerae bacterium | reverse complement strand
AAGCGCTCGTGGAGAAGGGCGTGCTCTCGCGCAACCCGAACAAGGCGCGCTCTTTGGCGCTGACGGTCGACGATGAACCTCCGTCAACGCACACCTCGCCATCGAGCCATGCGTTGACGCTTCCCCTGCTTGGTCGCATCGCTGCCGGCCATCCGGTCGAGAAGTTCGAGCAGGATGAAACCCTCAGCCTCGGTCAGGTGTTCGGCCCAGCACGCGGGCGACACAATGAAATGTTCGCGCTGCAGGTTGAGGGGATGAGCATGAAGGACGAGAGCATCCTCGACGGCGACTATGTCATCGTCGAGCGCCGTTCAACGGCTCGCAATGGTGATCGGGTGGTGGCGCTTCTTCCCAACGGCGAAACCACGCTCAAGACCTTTTTCCGTGAGCGCGATGGCCGCATTCGCCTGCAGCCCGCGAATCCAGAGTTCGAGCCGATCATCGTCGATGAGTGCCAGGTGCAGGGCATCGTCATCGGGGTGATGCGTCGGTACTGACTGGTGTGCGCTGCGCTCAGTCCAGTCCTGCGCGACACGCCTCGACCAGGGGTTGAATGAAGGCACTCGCTCTCTCGGGGGCTGTGGCTGGGTCACCATCCATGGCTCGCACCAAGGCACTTCCCACGATGGCAGCATCTGCGTCACGGGTCACCAGGCGTACATGCTCGGCAGTCGAAATCCCGAAGCCGACGGCGATAGGGAGCTGAGTCTGGGCACGCAACGCGGTCACGGTGCCAGCGACATCGGGCGGTGCATCGCTGGTACCGGTCAAGCCAGCCCGCGCCAGCGCGTAGACGAATCCACGGCACCGTGTGGTGATCGATCGGATCCGGTCAGGGGTTGAAGTGGGTGCCACCAGAAGTGCCAAGCCCATGCCGAGCTCATCGACCGCCCCGAGCACCTGATCAGCTGCATCGACATCCATGTCCGGCACGATCAAAGCATCGAAACCGGCCTGGTGTGCCTGACGGACGAAGGCCGCCCCGCCGTGACGGTGGACGATGCTCATGGAAACCATGGCGATGAGTCCACATCCGACCTGCGGACGAATCGACCTGATGGCATCCATGGTTCCGGCAACGGTCGTTCCCGCGCGAAGCGCCCGGTCCATGCTGGCCGCGATGACAGGCCCATCCGCGATGGGATCGCTGAAGGGAAAGCCGACCTCGATGGCTGCCACGCCAAGCCGATCGAGCGCCTTGATCGTGGCGATCGTGGCCTCGATCGAGGGCGAGCCAGCGGTCAAAAAGGGCATCAGGCTGCCACGGCGGGCAGCCCGATCCTGCTCAAGGCGTTGCGTCATGCGCTCCATGGGGGCAAGCGTAGTAGCCCAGCTCGGATTCGAACCGAGGTCGTATCGATTATGAGTCGACTGCTCTGGACCGCTGAGCTACTGGGCCGGAATCCAACGGTCCCATCCTAGCGAAGACACTCGGTGGACTTGGCTGTCCAAGCGTCAACTGGTCACCGCCGCTGGCTCTGCGCCGCGGGGCTCTACAACCTTGCCTGGGGCGCGGTGGTCGTGCTGTTTCCCGACCTCATGCCCCGGCTGGCAGGCATGGAACCCTTCTCCGGGCCCGCCCGGGGGATCTGGCAGTGCTTGGGCATGGTGATTGGGGTGTTCGGGGTGGGCTACCTCTGCGCAAGCCTCAATCCGATCCGCCACTGGCCGATCACGCTGGTGGGACTCCTCGGCAAGATCTTCGGCCCCATCGGCTTCGTGTGGTGCGCCAGCCGCGGGGAGATCCCGTGGAGCTTCGGCTGGACCATCCTGACCAACGACCTGCTGTGGTGGATTCCATTCGGCCTCGTGCTGCGCGATGCCTGGCGAAACTCAAGACAGGACGATGTCCACCTGCCTGTCCTGACACGCGGCGAAGCCATGGCGATCGCGGTCGACCAGCACGGAACGAACCTGATCGAGCTCAGCAGGTCGCGGCGGCTGATGGTGGTGTTCCTTCGACACTTCGGCTGCACATTCTGCCGCGAGACGGTCGCTGACCTGGTCCGCGGCGAAGAGGACCTCCGTCGCCGCGGAGTCAGCATCGTTGTGGTTCACATGGCCACCGAGGCGGAGGCTGCCGGGTTCCTCGCCGCGTACGGAGCCGGCCACTGGCACCGCGTCAGCGACCCGCGCCGCCGCATCCATGCCGCGTTCGGACTGACTCGAGGCTCCTTCGCCGGACTCTTCGGCCCCATGGTCTGGTGGCGAGGCACGCAGGCCCTGGCCAAGGGACACGGGGCCGGGCAGCCGATCGGCGACCCCCTTCAGATGCCCGGTGTGTTCGTGGTGCATCGCGGGCGGATCGAAGCTGAATTCCTCCATCGCACCGCAGGTGACCGCCCTGACTACGGGAACATGGTCCAAGCGCTCGCGTCATAACCAGCACAGGGCGGTTGCAGGACCGACTGGGAGACGCCACACTACATGTCCATGGTCGTTGCCGCGCTCATCCAAGTCATGGTGCTCGTGCTCACGCTTGCTGCTGCGAGCGGGGCTGTGCCCATGGCGGCGGCGCACCGTGATGCGACTGCGATCGTGGATGGGTCCAGTGCCATTCAGCCTCCAGCCCGCCCGTCGGCACGGGTCGGCTCGGTCGCGGCCAGAGCTCCGCGTGGGGCATGCCCGAGTGTGACCGCCGGTCGTGTCGTGGCTTCGGTCGACCAAGGCCGTGGCCCAATGCCTCCGCCGATGGCCTGAGTGCCACCGAGCGTTGAGCCTTCTCACCTTCCCCAACAACACGAACCGTGAGCTCGTCGCTGCGCGACGCGTTGCACGATCACCGCAAAGGACCCACCATGGCCGTTCCCGTCATCAGCTCCATCATGCGCTCGCTCTTCGGCACCCGCAACCAGCGCATGGTCAAGCGCTATCTGCGCATCGTCGACCAGGTCAATGCGCTCGAACCGTCGATCCGCGCCTTGACCGATGCCGAGCTCCGTGAGCGCACGGCGCAGTTTCGTGCGCGCGTCGCCAAGGGCGAGGATCCCCTGTCGTTCCGGCACGAAGTCTTCGCCGTCGCACGAGAGGCCATGGACCGTTCCGTCGGGATCCGCAACATCCTGAATCCAGATCTGTCCTTCGATGCGTCGACCTTGCCGGACGAAGCACGAGCCATGCTCGAAGCGGCACGAGCACAGGCTGCGCTCTTGCCGGACGAGGCGCCCGAAGGTCACCTGCTCGGCTGCGTCGCTCCGACGCCTGCGTGGCTCACGATGGACCTGCCGAACGCGCTGTACGAGGCCGTGCGTGCCGTGCTCCCGATGTCCAAGCCGCCCTTCCGCGCGCGTCCCTTCGATGTGCAGATCATCGGGGCCATCGTGCTCTCCGAGGGCAAGATCGCTGAAATGAAGACCGGCGAAGGCAAGACGATCGTGGCCCCCCTGGCGAGCTACCTGGCCGCGGTGAGCGGTCACCAGGTGCATGTCGTGACGGTGAACGACTACCTCGTGCAGCGCGACCGCGACTGGACCTTCCCCTTCTTCCGCGCGCTGGGGCTCACCGCGGGGGCGATCCATCCGGTCCACATGCAGTCGACCGAGGGCAAGCAGTCTGCCTACAAGTGCGATGTGGTGTACGGCACCACGGCTGAATTCGGATTTGACTACCTGCGTGACAACATGAAGCAGCGCGTCGAGGACCAGGTCCAGAAGCGGCGCGACTTCGTGATCGTCGACGAAGTCGACTCGATCCTGATCGACGAGGCCCGTACGCCGCTGATCATCAGCGGTCCCGCGTACAACAAGGCGCCTCGGTATGACCTGGCGGATCGCCTGGCGCGCCACCTCGTGGAGCGACAGCAGGCCTGGAACGAAGCCGACGAGGCCGTATCGAAGGCCCGCTCCATGGCCGCCGGCCTCGAGGGCGACCTGCGCAATGTCCGCGATGCGTCGCAAAAGCCCGAACTGCGCAAGAGGCTCGATGAGGCCCGGCGATCGATCCCGCGGCTCGAGGCCGAGCGCGACCGGCATGCGCAGTACTACGAGGTCGAGCTCGACAAGAAGCGCGCGACGATCACCAGCGCCGGCATCGCCGAGGCGCAGAGGGTCTCGGGCATCGGCTCGTTCTACGTCGGCGAGAACATGGACATGCCGCACCTGCTCGAGCAGTCGGTGCGAGCACACACGGTCTACCAGCGCGACCGCGATTACGTGATCGCCCAAGACGAGACCGGCCAACTCGGCGTGGTGATCGTTGACCAGAACACGGGCCGCAAGATGGTCGGCCGCCAGTGGTCCGACGGCCTTCACCAGGCGGTTGAATCCAAGGAAGGAGTGGCCGTCAAGCAGGAAACGCAGACGATGGCCACGATCACGGTGCAGAATTACTTCAAGCTCTACGGCCACCGCGCAGGCATGACCGGCACGGCCGACACCGAGGCCGAGGAGTTCCACGAGATCTACCGCCTCGATGTCGTGAGCATTCCGACCAACCTGCCGATCGCCCGTGATGACCGGGATGATCAGGTGTATGTCAGCGTGAAGGACAAGTGGAGTGCCGTGATCGAGGAGATCCGCCGGCACCACGACCTTGGCCGTCCGGTGCTGGTGGGCACGACGAGCGTGGAGAAGAGCGAGTACCTCGCGGCTGAGCTGCGTAAGCGACACGGCATCAGGCACGAGGTCCTCAACGCCAAGCAGCACGAGCGTGAGGCGGAGATCGTCGCGGGTGCGGGCCAGCTCGGTGCCGTGATGATCGCGACCAACATGGCCGGCCGCGGTACGGACATCAAGCTTGGCCAGATCGCCCGTGCCGACCTGATCGAGCACTGGAAGCGGCGCAACATCTGCCCGCGCGAGGCCACCGCGGAGCAGACCGATGAGGTCGTCCTTGAGCTGTGCTGGCGCCACCTTGCGGCAACGCAGGCCGGTGTCGAGCGTGCCGAGGCCGCATCCCTTCCCATGGACGAGGTCCAGATCCGCACGCTTCGCGCCTGGGCCATCGAGCATGCTGGCATGACCGAGGGTGATGCAATGAAGGCCAAGTCGTCCACGCTCATGAAGGTGCTTGACGGCACGGGGTCGTTCCAGCTCCATCGGATCGGCTTTCATGCCACCATCGAAGCGATGGGCGGACTCCACATCATCGGGACCGAGCGGCACGAGAGCCGCCGCATCGACAACCAGCTGCGCGGACGCTCAGGGCGCCAAGGCGATGCAGGGTCGAGCCGTTTCCTTCTCTCGCTCGAAGACGATCTGATGAAGATGTTCGCCGGTCCAGCCACGCTGAGGGCCCTGAGCGTGCTCGGCATGCGCGAAGGCGACGCGATCGAGGCCCCCATGCTGACCCGCGCCGTGGCCCGCGCCCAGAAGAAGGTCGAAGAGCGCAACTTCCAGATGCG
>VGXJ01000141.1 GCA_016873375.1 Phycisphaerae bacterium | reverse complement strand
GTTGCCGAGGCTCTGCGTG
Organism: Phycisphaerae bacterium; assembly: GCA_016873375.1. Lineage (GTDB taxonomy): Bacteria > Planctomycetota > Phycisphaerae > Phycisphaerales > SM1A02 > SYIB01. Next base: position 5,333 of record VGXJ01000141.1, on the reverse strand, counting down.
ATGAGCGCTCCATCGCGCGCGCGGCCGAGGGCCGGCAGCAGGATGGCGATCAGCAGGCTGATGATCGCCACGACCACCAGCAGTTCGACGATGGTGAAGGCCCGGGTTTCGGGCACGCTGCGTTGGGCGTGGTCCATCGGGGAAGAATCCTACTTGGCACCAAGGATATCGCGGCCGAGAATGCCATCGGTCGTGAGTACATGAAAACTCGTGTCGGCCAGCATGTCGAAGGAGAGTTGCTGATAATAACCGTCTACCCCGAGGGGTGTCCCGGTGTGCCACAGGCCGCGGCCTGTCAGCGGTGGTGCGCCGGTGGTGCCATCCCAGCTCGCGCGCATGCGTCGATCGGCATCCATCACTTCGGAGACCGCAATCGAGGCGACATGGCCATCAAAGAACATCGCGTTGGGCGTGCTGGCATAGCCCTGGTTGAAGAGCCAGGGCGATGCCCCGCCGGCGAAGCCAGGATTCGTGGCACCGCCATCCTGGTTCTGCAGCCATGAATGCTCGATCATGCGCGTCTTGAGTTCCGGGTACTTGGCCTGGCCGGCCGATGGGCACTTCCACCCGGCAGGCAGTGAGGTCGGCTGCTTGAATCCTTTGCGCGACAGCACATCTGGATTCCAGCATGCCGCCGGGCTCCAGACATAGGTGCTGCGGATGCTCGTGCCGCCAACGGCTGATGGTGGGATGAACTCACCCGGATACTGGAAGCCGGGTGCGGCTTGGCTGATCCAGAGCAGGTCCTTGGGAGCCCAGAAGACCGGGTCGTAGTAACGACCATTCACGTAGGTGTTGAACGCCTTGTAGTTCGGCAGGCGCCAGTAGCCGAACATGCCGTTGGCGAAGCCCCACTCGTTGGGCCAGTAGATGATCCAGTTGCCGCAGTTGCCGGGATAGTTGGGCGGGCACATGCCGCCACCGAGCCAGAACCCCCACAGTCCACCATTCATGTCCCAGCCGGCGATCTGCTGCGGCGGACACGTGACCGTGTTGATGTACGTGTTGCAATTGCCTTGGACGATGCCGAAGTCATCGCCAGCGGCGGTGAACTGGCGGTCGGCGTAGTCGGCGCCGTAGGTGGCGTTGGCTGCAGCAAGGTTGCGCAGGTTGGCCAGGCTCTGCGTGATCAGCGCGGCATCGCGCGCACGGCCGAGCGCCGGCAGCAGAATGGCGATGAGCAGGCTGATGATGGCGACCACCACCAGGAGCTCAACGATCGTGAAGGCACGGTTGCGTGCAGCGGGCATGTGGCAGTCTCCCCTGAAGCACGCAAACAATAATCGCGGGACGCCGCTAGACGGAGCCCACGCCGCAGTGCTTCGCCCGAATTCGTGCAAATTCACCTCTCGAAGCGCAAAAACACAACGGGCCCCTGAGGGGGCCCGTTGAAAGATGCGGTCGAATGGCTCAAGGCATACTGCCTGAGGTCATGCACTCAGGCTGCGGGGCTTGAACGCCGAATCACTTGGCACCAAGGATGTCCCTGCCGAGGATGCCATCTGTCGTGAGCATGTGGAACGAGGTGTCAGCCAGCATGTCGAACGAGAGTTGCTGGTAGAAGCCATTGGTTCCCAGCGGGGTGCCGGTGTGCCAGAGGCCGCGACCCGTGATCGGCGGGGCGCCGGCCTGACCGTTCCAGCCAGCGATGGCGCGTCGATTGGCGTCCATGACTTCCGAGACGGCGATGCCCGCGACGTGGCCGTCATAGAACATCGCGTTTGGGGTGCTGGAGTTGCCCTGGTTGAAGTACCAAGGGGTGTAACCGCCCGAGAAGCCCGGGTTGGTCGGACCGCCGTCCTGGTTCTGCAACCAATAGAGCTCAATCATGCGAGTCTTGAGTTCCGAGTACTTGGCCTGGCCCTGCGAGGGGCACTTCCAGGCTCCGGGGAGCGTATTGGGCTGCCTGAACCCGTTGCGCGACATGACGTCGGGGTTCCAGAGCGCAGCGGGACTCCACACATAGGTCGAGAAGACGACCTGTCCAGGCTGCTGCGGAAGGATGGTGAACTCGCCGGGATCGCCCATGCCTTCTTCGGCACGCTCCATGGTGAGCTTGTCCTTCGGAGCAACGAACGCGCGGTCGTAAAAGCGGCCGTTCACATAGGTGTTGAAGGGCTTGCAGTTGGGCAGGCGGTAATAGCCGAAGAAGCCGTTTGTGAAGTTCCACTCGTTGGGCCAGTTCACGATCCAGTTGCCGCAGTTGCCGGGGTAGTTCGGCGGACAGAGGCCGCCACCGAGCCAGTAGCCCCAGAGGCCACCGGTGTCATCCCAGCCGAGGATGGCTTGGCCGGGGCAACCGATGGTGGCGATGTATGTACCGCAGTTGCCGCCAGCGAGCCCGAAGTCGTCAGCAGACAGCGTGAACTGACGGTCGAGGTAGTCAGCACCGTAGACGCCGTTGGCTGCGGCGAGATTGCGGAGGTTGCCCAGGCTCTGGGTGACGAGCGCGGCATCGCGCGCGCGACCGAGCGCAGGCAGGAGGATGGCGATCAGCAAACTGATGATCGCCACGACGACGAGCAGTTCGACGATGGTGAATGCGTTGCGTTGCTTCAAGGGAGGCTCCTTGCTGAACCGACCGACGAGGCCGGCATTGCCGAGTGTCGGGACACCGCATGCGTGGCCCGTGCATGACGCTCGGTTCACCCATGGTTGGATCGTGGGACGATCCGTCGATGCTGCAGGTCGTGAGAAGTGGACGGCTGACCTGCGAACCCACCCGCCTTGGGCCTTGGCAAGGACCAGGACGGAGCCGCAACAGAACTATACGGCAGATCGAGGGGGAATACGCCAAAATCCTCGTTTGTCCGTCGGCACCCCGCGACTCGCGGGTCGGGTGACAGACATCAACGATAACCTCCATGTCGGTCTGAATCCCGCCAGCGCGCGATCACGAAGGATGCCACTCATGAAGCTCTACACCAAGACCGGTGACGATGGCACGACGGGCCTCTTCAGCGGTGCCCGGGTCGCCAAGGATCACCCCCGGATCGAGGCCTACGGCACGGTTGACGAGTTGAATGCCGTGGTGGGTCTCTGCGCCAGCGGCTGCGAGCCAGGCAGGGGCTTCGACGCCCGGTTTTTGGCCATGTTCGGCCAGATCCAGTCCCGGCTTTTTGACATCGGAGCCGACTTGGCGACCCCGGAAGGGGCCAAGCAGCAGTCGCGGATCGTCCGCATCGGCGACGCGCACGTCCGCGAGGCCGAGGGTTGGATCGACGAGGTCGAATCGGGCAACGACCCGATTCGTAGTTTCGTGATGCCCGGTGGCAGCGAACTTGCCGCGCGCCTGCATCTGGCACGCACCGTTTGCCGGCGCGCGGAGCGGCTGGTCGTGAGCCTGAACCACTCGGAACCGGTTGGCGATGCGATCCTGATCTATCTGAACCGCTTGAGCGACCTCTTCTTCGCAATGGCCCGCCGAGCCAACAAGGAGCGCGGCGTGGCTGATACGCCGTGGATTCCCGGTTCGTGAGCGGACTCAGTGCGCCGCGGGCTTGCGCGGCATGAGCACCACGAGCAGTGCGAACACCACGGCCAGCGCCACCGGCAGCACGGCCACCTTGCCGAGCGCATCGAGCCCCGCGCCCGCCTGGACCGTCATCCACTGAGCGGCCTGTTCGCTGCCTGCGGCGGCCGTCTTCAATGCATCGGCGCTCACGCCCTCGGGCAGGCGCGCCGTGATGCCCTCGTCATAGAAACGCCCGATCACCGGCAGCACAAAGCCAGCGCTGAGCATGCCTGCGCCGCCCATGATCGCCAGGCCCAGTGCACCGGTGGCCGGGAAGCGCTCGTTCACGAAACCGAGCATCGTGGGCCAGAAGAAGCAGACGCCGAAGGCGAAGACCGTGGCCGAAACGAACAGCATGCCGCCCGAGGAGCGGCTCATGAGAAAGAGCCCCGCCGCGCTCAGCACCGCGCTCGCCAGCAGCATGCCCAGCGGCTGCAGCCGATGCACGAATGGCCCCGCGAACTGACGGCCGATCGCCATCAAGCCCGTGATCCACACCAGCACCAGGATGCCGGAAACACCAGCGTTTTCGAGGATGCTCGGGATCCACTGGCCCGGCCCGAGCTCCGTCGCAGCGGTCATGAGCATGCAGATGACCATGAGCAGGAAGACCGGGTTGAGGCACGCGCGCACCATCGCACCGCCGGACAGTCCCATCGTGACGCGTTCGGTTTGTGGCATCGGCTGTCCGAGGAAGAGCGCACCGTAGGCCGCCAACGGGATGAGCATCGAGGCGAACTGGACCTTCCAGCCAAGTCCGGCCTTGGCCATGACGAAGGCGACCAAGCCCCCGATCACGATGCCACCCGGGAACCAGACATGGAAGTGATTCAGCTTGGTCGTCTTGTCATCGGGGTACAGCGCGGCGATGAGCGGATTGCAGGCGGCCTCGACCGATCCGTTGGCGATGCCGAAGAGGAGTGTGCCCGTGAAGAGGCTCCAGTAGTCCCACGCAAAGATCGTGAGCAGGATGCCTGCGAGGTGACCCACGAAGGCGATGCGTGCGATCGCCGCCATGCCGATGGCATCGCACAGCGGTCCACCGAAGACCATCGCCAGCGTGAAGCCCCAGAACGCCGTGCTGTTGATCCAGCCGGCTTGTTCGTTGGTGAGGCCGAACTCAGAGGTCCATGCACCCATGGCGCCGCCCCGGAGGGCGAAACTCATGGCCGTGACGATGAGTGCGAGGCAGCTTGCGTTGAAGAGGCGTGAGGCCTGGGGCATCCGAGCGTTGGTCATGGTCGACATGTCGGGTTCCGGTGGAAGTGGTGCGGCCACCCACGAAGGACCCGGGCCGCATGGGCGATGCTATCGGCACGCGGGTACAACATGCCGGATGCAGGCGCACGCACAGCACCCGAACCTGTGGCTCGTCGATCATCCGCTGATCCAGCACAAGCTCAGCGTGCTGCGCGAGCGCACCACGCCGAGCAGCGACTTCCGAAGGTTGCTCGGCGAGATCGCCGGGCTCATGACCTATGAAGTGAGCCGCCGCTTCGAGACCGAGCCGGTCGAGATCCACACGCCGATGGAGCGCATGCTCGCGCGACGGCTGCGCTGCGCGCCCACGCTCGTGCCCGTGCTGCGCGCAGGCCTGGGCATGACCGACGGCATCCTCGCGCTCTTCACCGAGGCGCGCGTGGGCCACATCGGCATCCGCCGCAACGAGCGGACCGCGCAGCCGGAGGGGTACTACCTGCGGCTTCCGCCGGATGTGCAGGATGGTCCCGTGCTCGTGGTGGATCCGATGCTCGCCACCGGCGGCAGTGCGGCGCGTGCGGTCGACGAGGTCAAGCGCACCGGCGCGCGCGATATCAGC
>VGXJ01000140.1 GCA_016873375.1 Phycisphaerae bacterium | reverse complement strand
TGGCGCTCGTGCGCGCGAGTGCGCCGCTTGAGGTGCGCATCGGGCTGAGCGTGGATACCGCATCGCGCGAGGACGGCTCGATCACGCTGCAGGAGATGCTGCGGTCCCCGGCGGATGCGGCATCACCGGCGGGGCGAACACCGTCAGGTGAATCGCCTGCGCCGATGTCGTCGCCGGTCTTCGCGCCAGGTGTGACGGTCTCGATCGATCCATTGCAGTTCGTCATCAAGCCACTGGGTGCTGGGCGCACGGTGCGCGTGGAAGGCGCCAGTGCGACGATCTCGCTCAAGGGCGGCGATGCCTCCGTGAAAGCCAAGGGATCCACGGCCATCGATGCCGAGCGCGGTTCGTTTGAACTCGATGCCACCATGCGCGGTCTGGTCGGACGCGATGGCGTGCCGACGCCGACGACGGCAGGAGTCGAGCTCGCCATGAAGGCCACGGCGCTGCCGGTCTCGGCAGGAACGCAGGATGTCGTCGTGCGAACGCTTGGTCTGACGGCAAAGGCCGAGAGCCTTGCCCGCGCGCTCGATGTCCAGTTCAACGCCTCGCTTGAAGCCAAGGGTCATGCGCCGAGCACGGCGGGTGGCCGCGTGCGGCTGAACGGACTGCTGACCCCGTCGGGCACGCTCTCCTCAAAGGCCACCGCATCGGGGCAGGTCTCGCTTGGCGCAGTACCCACGGCCGTGTTCGCGCCGTTCCTGCATGGAACGGGGCTCGATGCCGCGCGTGATCTCGGCGACACCTTGACCGCGACGCTGGATTTCGATGGACCCTCCGCCACGCTCGCGGCGCGCAGCGATCGATTCACGCTCACTGGAATGGCACGGCTTGATGATGTCGCCAACCAGGCGATCGTGCAGAGCGTTGCACTCGAGACCACGCTCGCGAAGCCGCTCGTGCGCGGGTTCGGCGTGCCGGTGATGAACGATGTGCCGCTGTCGCTCCGTGTGGAGCGAGCGGTCGTGCCGATGGGTGATCGCCCGATCGAGAACATCCAAGCGATCGCGACGATTGCCATGAAGGGCGTCGTGATCGACGGCATCGAGCAGATGAAGGACGGCCTGGTTCTGGGCGATCTCACGATGGGCGTGCGCTCGTCGCGCTTGGCCGATCGTGCGCAGGTCGAGCTCACGCTGGCCAACGGAGCCGCACAGGGTTCGATCGCTGCGTTCCTCGTGCCGAGCTTCGACGCCGGTGCCGTCAACGGTGCACGCGTGGAACTCGAGCGCTCGTCCATTGCAGCAACTGTCGGGAACGAGTGGCTTGCTGGAACGGGTCTCGTGCTGCGTCGCCCGGCATCCACGACGATCACGATTGATCGGGCTGCGTTCACCGCCGGCGCAGCGGGTCTCGATCTTGCCAACGCCATGTTCGCAGCAACCGTGGGCATCGAGCCGCTGTCGCTCGGCGGCGTGATCGGTCCCGGCGCGTGGCTCGATGTGACGGCGACGACCGTCGGGCTCCGCTCCAACGCCCTCTCGAAGGGCTTGCAGGTGTCCTTCACGGGCGGCGCGAGCGGCTTTGCAGCGAAGGCCGATGTTGCGCTGGCGGGAGTGGTCTCGGGCGCGGGCGCGATCACGCCCGATGCTGCGCGAGCGAGCGGATCGATGCAGGTCGACGCGATCGATCTCTCGCGGGTGCCGCATGTTCCCGAGCGCATGCAGCGAATGTCCGGTCTCGTCGGGCTGGGTCGACCGGTTCTGACGGCACAGTTCGACGGCAACCGCAGCGCGATGGCGGCGCAGGTCGTGCTCAAGGGCCCGGCCGCGGAACTCGCCGCGCAGGGGCAGTGGTCGCCCGAACGGACCGTGGTCCGCGGCCTGAAGGGCTCGATTTCGATTGCCGATGGCCTGCCGGAGTTGCTCGGCGTGGAAGGACTTCGGCTCTCGACGCCCGCGCGGCTTGCGATCGCCTGCGACGAGCTCACGCTGTTGACGCCAGCGCCGGCTCCGAGCGCTGTTGAAGTCAAGGTTCAGAAACTGCAACTGGGTACCGATCGGCTGGAGTTGAGCGCGTGCCCGGGTGTCGATGGCGACATCGTGTTGGAGCGAGTGGCCATCGAGGGCACGGCCTCCCGAACGGCTTCGGGGGATCTGAATTGGTCTGGCACCATCGCTACGGCGGTTCCAGGCGAAGTCGAGGCCAAGGGTCAGCTCGAGTTGGCCCTTCCGGCATCGGGTCAACCGTCGGGGAACGCCACCCTTCGCGCGACCCTGTCGGGCGGCACGGCGCTGCTGGGGCGGTTCACGAAGAGTCCCTACCTCGCGGCGGCTGCTGGCCCGGGCACCGTTGACCTGGCGTGGTCTGGCCAAGGTGGCAAGGACGCCCTTGAGCTGGCGGCCTCACTCGCGCGACTCTCCGCGAGGGCGAAGGTCGAGCTGGATCCGGCGGTCGCAGGTCAGGACGGTCGGGCGCTCCGTGTGCCGACAGCATCCATCAGCTGCTCGATGCCGCGCCGGGTGCTCGATCGGGCCCTGGCAGGAACGGATCCGGCTGCTGCGGACTGGACGGATGCCACGGCGGTACCGATTGCCGCAACGCTTGCAGGCGTGATGGTGAGCGCGGACCGGCGTGCGGCGTCACTGACGGCGGATGCATCGATCGGCGCGTTTACGGCTCGACCAAGCGAGTCGCTTTCGCTCATGCTCGACAACACACGCGTGACGGCAGCGATGGCGTCGCTTGACTCCGGTGCTCGGCTGTCAATTGCCACCGATGTCGCGATCGACGGCGAGCCGCCCCAGCCGGCAACGATGGACCTCGACCTCAAGGGTGACCTGCGCGGCATGCTCGCCAAGGATGGATCGATCAATGTGCGCGGTTCGAGCATGAAGCTCTCGGCGCCGGGCGCGCTTGTGCAGCCGTTCATCGACGCCAAGCCCCTTGCGGCCGCTGCGGCTGCGCCGTCGCCCAAGGGTGCGCCCAAGGGCGGTGCGTTCAACGCCTCGAGCACCGACCGCCTCATGCTCGATCCTAAGGCGCGACTCTCGGCGTCGATCGATCTGCGGCGCCTCACCGTGCCTGCGCGACTCGCCGACGCGAGCGTCGATGCCTCGATCGCGGTGGGTGCCGTCGATGCATCGTGCGGTCCGGTGAAACTGCACCTTGAGCGGCTTGGCGCGGAACTCAAGGCCGATGCGATCGGCCGCTCATGCGCGTTCGACGCCACACTGGCGTTCGGTGACCAGGGCAGCGATGGCACAGTGAGCATGAAGGGCACGATTGACGCACTCGGCCAGCCCGATGGATCGATCGCGAGCACCACGATGGCTCTGCGTTCCCAGGCGCAGGCGAAGGCCATTCCGCTCGCCTGGGTCGATGCGCTGGCAGCGACCGAAGGCATCGTCGGGCGCATGTTCGGCGAGCGAGGCGATGCAACGGTCAGCATCGCCTCGCCCACAGCGGGAACGATGGACCTGTCGGCCACGCTCGACACCATGTACCTCGATGCGCGCGTACCGAGGGTCAAGGTGGCGGACGGCTTCGTGCAGGTCGATCCCGATCGGCCGATCGAACTCTCGCTGGTCGTCAATGACGGGATCCGCAGCGAGTTTCTTGAGCCCTTGAATCCGATCCTCTCCGACATCAAGGATGCGCCGCCGGTCAAGGTCACGCTGTCGAGCGTGCGGTGGCCGATGGACGGCAATCTTGCTCGTCTCGACGCCGACGCCCGCGTCGAGGTCGGCGACGTCACGGTCGTGAAGAACAACCAGTTGCTCGGTGTGCTGCAACAGTTCAAGTCATCGGTCGATCCCGCCGTGCCGGCGAACATCGGTCCGTTGGTGGCATCGGTTCGCGCCGGTCAGCTCGCCTACCGGGACTTCCTCATCGGGGTCGATCGACTGGGCAAAGAGTGGCAGCTCGAACTGAACTTCTCCGGGGACATCGATCTCACGCGCGATCCGGCCCAGGCGCGCGCGATCACGGCGCGCTATCCGGTGAGCAGCATCGTGCGTACGGTGGCGGGCGTGGCCGGCGGCATCAGCAGCCCGGTGGACGAAACGATCCAGGACATCAGCAACGCGCTGAGCTCGCTGCCGCTGGACCTGGGCAACCTGCTCGCGCTCGAGATCACCTTCAGCGGTCCGCTCGGCTTGGTGAACGGCAGAGAAGTGCCGCTCGATACGAGCGTGCATCCCGTGGTCGGGAGGATCGATCCGATCAAGGAAGCGGGTCGGGTGATCGATGCGCTCGACGGCCTCTTCGGCAGCGGCAAGAAGAAGGGCCAGTGAGGGGCGTCGTGCCCGTCACATCGGCTTTTCGGCGATCGTCTCGTCGAAGACCTGCAGCAGCTTGGTCTTGTCGAAGATCAGCTCGTTGCGCGACAGGCCCGTGACTTCGTAGTGGGGCGTCAGCTCGATTGCATCGACCGGGCAGGCTTCTTCGCACATCCCGCAGTAGATGCAGCGCAGTTCGTCGATGTCGAACTGCTTGGGGTACTTCTCGCGGTCCTCCCAGGGGCTCTCGTCGGCGACGATGTGGATGCACTTCGCCGGGCAGGCCGTGGCGCACATGAAGCAGGCCACGCAGCGCACGCGGCCGTCCTCGTCCTTGTTCAGCCGGTGAACGCCCCGGAAGTAGGGCCGGTACTGGCCACCCTCCTCGACCGGTCGATCGTCCCGCTTTTCTTCCGGGTACTGGACCACCCAGAGGGTGTCCTTGTTTTTTCCGTCGCGTCCGATGTTCTGGAAGCAGTGGCGCAGCGTGGTGCCGAGTCCCTTGATGACATTGACCACGAAGAGGTTCTCGGTGGGGTCGAGCCGCTTTGGGGTGACGTCGACGATCTCGCTGTCGCGAATGGCCATGGCGGCTCGAAGTGTAGCCCGTCGCGTGCCCACGGCCCCCGGTAGGCTCAAGCCATGCCCGCCGATCCCGACATCGCCCGACGAAAGGCCGCCGAGGAGCGCGAGGAGATGCGCATCGGACTTCGCATGATGGGCTTGGCCTGGGCCATGCTCTCCGAGGTCCTGGCGGGCACCGGCATTGGCTGGTTGGTTGACCACTTCTGGGGTACTGCTCCGACAGGAATGACCATTGGTGCCTGCATTGGCATCGTCGTGGCGATGTACAGCCTGATCCGAGGCGGGCTCAGTATGAACGCATACCTTGAGGGCCGTGGCAAGCCGATCGAGCACCGTGCGAAGCCGTCGGAGCCAGATGCTCCGGAAAGGGACCCTGATGGCTGAAGGCCTTGTCGACCCGGAGCGTGACCCACAAGGGGAACCGATCTTTTCGCTTCCTGGGCGTCAGATCACCATTGGTCTGGTGTTGACCGGCGTGGCTTGCGCGGGACTCGGCGTGGCGGCAAGCAGCGCTCTCCTGCCGGTTTTCGGTATGCAAGTCATTGAAGGGACTT
>VGXJ01000139.1 GCA_016873375.1 Phycisphaerae bacterium | reverse complement strand
TCGGCCCATGCAGGCGAGCGGCTACACTGTGACCCCCTCGGGGCGTAGCTCAGTTTGGTAGAGCGCTTGCTTTGGGAGCAAGAAGTCGTCGGTTCAAATCCGGCCGCCCCGATTCGTCGGCTTCGCCTCCTCATCAGGCTCCTGCGCCGTGCGCAGGACTCGCTTCGCGAGTACGGCCTCTTGGGCCCAGAGGCCTCAAATCCGGCCGCCCCGATTCGTCGGCTTCGCCTCCTCATCAGGCTCCTGCGCCGTGCGCAGGACTCGCTTCGCGAGTACGGCCTCTTGGGCCCAGAGGCCTCAAATCCGGCCGCCCCGATTCGTCGGCTTCGCCTCCTCATCAGGCTCCTGCGCCGTGCGCAGGACTCGCTTCGCGAGTACGGCCTCTTGGGCCCAGAGGCCTCAAATCCGGCCGCCCCGATTCGTCGGCTTCGCCTCCTCATCAGGCTCCTGCGCCGTGCGCAGGACTCGCTTCGCGAGTACGGCCTCTTGGGCCCAGAGGCCTCAAATCCGGCCGCCCCGATTCGTCGGCTTCGCCTCAATGCTCGTGCTCAGTCACTCCGGCAAACAGCGTTGATTCTGTCCCTTTCACCTGATCGGGCTTGCCTGTTGCCCCTTCAGCAGCGATGTTGTTGGTCCATGACGGTCCTCGCGTCCATCCGAGCGTGTTGCGCGGCTGCCATCTTTTTCGGGGCATCAGCCTCATCGTTTGCGTACGACCGCTATCCGAAGGTACCGATCGTGTCGAGCCAGGATCCGGCCTTCCTGCGCGAACTGCTGCTTGGCTCGAGCAAGGGCATCGTTCGCATCGGTGTGTTCGGTGACTCGCAGGAAGCCTGCCCCGAGATATGGGGCCGGCACTACATCATGGAGGCCAATGCGTTGATGGTCGAGGCCTTCGGTCCGGCAAGCGAAACGGTCATCCTGCAGCAGGGCTGGTGGGATGGCGTTCCAAACTGGCTCGCGGCGAGCCACAATCTGGTGCGCCAGCCGGCCTCTCAGCCGCAGATTCCTGCCGTGGCCGTGCCGCCCGGCATGATCGTCCAGGCGCGGCTCGGTCCGGCTGACGGCGTCGATGCCTTCCACGCGGTGCTCATGCCAAACGCAGAGCGGTGCGTGGTGACCGAGCGCATCGGATCACCGTGGTTCCTCGATGGATCAAACATCGTGGTCGATGTGCTGCTGTCGCGGCGCTCGACGGCCGGTTCGCTTGAGTGGCGTGGCTCGATCATCGAGTCGAGCCACCCAGTGCACGCCGCCCCAGCACTCGCACAGGGAACGCTCACGGGGCAGCCGCCGAGCGGTGCGTCGGTGGGCTGGATCACGACCGGCACGCTGCCGCAGCCAACGAGTGGATTCAGGCAGATTTCCATCCTTGGTGCCAACCCGTCGCATCCGGTGGATGTGCTTGGCACGCGCTTTCGTAATGCGGAACAGTCACGCGGCGTGCTCCTGCAGCCGCTGGCCGTTGGCGGAGCCGCCATCGGAGACCTCGTCGCAAAGCACGGTGGAAGCGGTCCCGCGATTGCTGCGCTTGGGCTTGACGCAGCCATTCTGCACTTCGGTGCGAACGATACCTTTCGCCCAGCCCAAGAGTGGGGATCCCGCCTCCAGCAGGCGATCGATCTCCTCCGCTGGGCGCACGGTGATCCGTCCTTCCCGATCCTGATCGTCAGTGACTCGCACAGGCGGGAGCTCCCGCCAGATTCCGACTTCGATCGGCTGCCGGGTGTCGCGGCGGCCGTGGCCCTCTCGAATCCCGAGATCATCGCCTTCAACATGCGCCTGGTGCATGAGCAGGCCTTCCTCTGGAATGACATCCGGAATCTCGGACTCGCGGACTCGGTGCACCACAAGCCCCACGCCCAGCGCATGCTCGCGCGAGCCACAGTGTCGACGATGCTCGAGGCCGCCGACATACCAGTACCCGGATGCAAACCGGGACAGTCGTGGATCGATCGCTACTACCCGCTCGGCAGTTCATGCTCGGTGGGCTGGCCGTGCATGGTGCTGGTCGAAGCCGATGCCGACTCGATCAGTCGCCCCTTCTTGATCGGCATGGACTGCAGCGATACGGACGGCGATGGGCGCGCTGACATCTGCCCTGAGGGCGCTTCGCCCGACCTCAACGGAGACGGCACGGTCGATGGCAATGACCTCGGCATCATCTTCTCCTACTGGGGCGGCTCCGAACCCATGGCAGACATCACGAGGGATGGCATCATCAACGGAGAGGACCTCGCACTCATCCTGATCTTCTGGGGTCCGCTGCCCTGATCATTTTCGAGCACCGATAAGATCCGGAACATGAGCCGGATCACGGTGCTAGTCACATGCCTCTGCGTCGCTCTCGCAGCATGCAGCGCCTCCAAGCGTGTCACCACGACCGAGCAGGAACTGCTCGCCCGACGCACGCAGACCCAGATGTTCGCGAGAGCGATGAAGGTCGGCGTGATGGAAGCGCTCTGTAAGCACGCCCACAAGGAGCGCGAGGCCGACGGCCAGCTCTTCGTGGATGGTGGAACCACCAGCAACATCATCTACGGCGGCGCGCTGGGCCGCGAGGGGACCTTCGGTGCGACCTGGAAGCGCCTCGATTCGAACCAGCCGATTCCGCAGCTCAAGCACTGGGAGATCATGAACGACTACGGTGTCTCGATCCCGCGCACCATCCAGGAGGGCCGGCCTGAGATCATCACTCGCAGCCTCGAACTCTCGATCCGCTACAGCACGCTGACCTCGCTGCGCCATCCCTTCGCGCTGGCGGAGCTGACCCAACTGCGCGGTGATGGCGAGACTGAGGTGTGCTGGACATCGATCCCCGACTCGTGGCGACCCGTGAACAAGGGCGACTTCGACGGGGCCACCATGCGGTCACTGTCGGATCTGGGCCCCAAGCTTGCCACCGAGCCCGGAGCATGGAGCACCGTCTGCTCATGATGCGATCGGTGCTCCATGTGGCCTGATGTGCGCGAGCGCCAGCGCGAACCTGAGTTGATGGATGATCCGTCACTCGATGCAGCGCAGCACGATGCCGCCCTGCGGGGTCTTGCCCGATTGAACATCGTTTCTCGGAGCCATGAGATCCTGTGGCCGCGCGTGGCGGAAGTCGCCCGCTCCGCCAACCGAGGCGGCCAACCGCTTCGCGTCCTCGATGTAGCCACTGGCTCGGGCGATCTTCCGCTGGCGATGGCGCGCCTGGCACGAAAGGATGGACTGGACATTCACTGGTCGGTCTGTGACTTCAGTGCGCACGCGCTCGAGGTGGCCGTGCGTCGTGCGGCCGAGGCGGATTTGAAGTTCACGGCCCATCGGCTGGATGCGACGACCGACTTGCTCCCGACGACCGATGTGTCGATCTGCTCGTTGTTCATGCACCACCTCGATCCGCCGCAGGCCGTGGGCGTGCTGCGAGGCATGCAGCGAGCTTCGTCGATGGCCGTTGGCGTCGCTGATCTTGATCGTTCACGGTGGGGCTTCGTGCTCGCGTGGCTTGCGAGCCGGGCGCTGACGCGCTCGCCAATCGTGCACACCGATGCACTGCTCAGCGTCCGTGCCGGATTCCGATGCGAAGAAGTCCGTCATATGGCGGATGAGGCGGGACTCGAAGGCGCATCGCTCGAGCGTGCTTGGCCGGCTCGATGGCGGCTGTGGTGGACGGCACCATGATGGCAGGCCCACCACCGAGCGTCGGTCTCGACAAGAGTCGGTCCGGTCGCACCACTGAAGTCGTCGTGATCGGTGCGGGGCCGGCGGGCTGCCTTGCGGCGATAGCCGCTGCCAACGCCGGCGCGCAGGTCACGCTCCTTGAGCGTGCTGACTTTCCCCGGGAGAAGGTGTGCGGCTGCTGCATCGCACCGCGTGGCCTGTCCGTGCTGGCCGACATGGCCCTCAGCCATGTCCTTGACGGTGCACCTCGGCTCGGAGAAGTCCGACTTGAGTCGGAGCGCGCCTCGGTGCGGATCGATCGCGACTCAGGTGTCGCCCTCTCTCGCGGTGCCTTCGATACGAGGCTGGTTGGTGCTGCCGCCGATCGCGGCGTCGACATCCTGCATGGCACCCTGGCGACCGTCGGCGCCGATGGTGTGGTGCGCGTTCATCGAGCTGGGACCGAGTTGACGCTGCACCCTGCGGCATGCGTCGTGGCCGATGGTCTCTCCGGCCGCTCCCTCGATGCGCACCCGGGCGTGTCGTGGCGTGTCTCGCGGACGAGCCGCATCGGCCTCGGTGCGATCCTTCCGCCGGGCTCGATCAGGATTGGCCGCGGGGAAGTGCTCATGCGCGTGGAGCGCGGCGGCTATGTCGGCGCGGTCGAGCTAGAAGATGGGCGGATCGATGTGGCCGCGGCGATCGATCACGAGGTGCTCCGTCGCGAGACCCCCTGTGCAGCGATGATGAACCGACTCGGCAGTGCAGTGCGCGATGTGGCCGCTGTTGAGTCGGCACGCTGGACGGGGACACCCTGGCTCACCCGTCAGCGTTCGACGCTGGCCATGCCGGGCATCCTCGTGGCTGGTGATGCAGCGGGATATGTCGAACCCTTCACCGGTGAAGGCATGTCATGGGCGCTCGCAAGCGGTTGTGCGGCAGGCCAGCTGGCCGCGCGCATGATCCACGAGCCATCATGCTGGTTGCAGTGGCCTGCGCATTGGGAAGGCCTGCTCCGGAGAGATCGATGGCGCTGCAGGCTCGTCGCGCATCTCCTGCGCTCACCGAGGACCGTTCATGCTGGGCTAACCGTCGCACGCCGCTGGCCGACGATCGCCGCACGGCTCGCGCGCACCATCGGACAGCCGCATCACCCCGACTCACCGCGTTTCAGAGCCATCACATGAACCAGCCACGCATCCTCGGCCTTGCCACCACGACACCCCCGCGCGAACTGCCCCGTGCAGAGTGGCTCACGATTGCGCGCCGGCTGTCACCAGCCCGCGTCGATGCTCGCGTGCTCGAGCGGCTCGCTGATCGCAGCGGCATCGACGCCAGGGCATGCGCATGTCTGGCACCGCCGTACGGCGAGTCGTTCTACCCCAGCGATGACGGAACCGGCGGTCCCACCACATCGGCCCGCATGGAACTCTGGTGGTCGGGCGTGCGCGACATGGGCGAACGCGCTGCGGCCTCCGCGCTCCACGCATCCGGCTGCAGTCCCGGCTCGATCACGCATGTCGTCACCGCGAGCTGCACGGGGTTCCGCGCCCCCGGCCTCGAGATGCACCTGATCGAGGCGCTCTCGCTGCCCGCATCCACTAGGCGCACCAACATCGGCTTCCAGGGCTGCCATGCTGCGGTGAATGCCCTCGCCGTGGCCCGTGCCATCGTGCTCTCGGAACCCGCGGCTCGCGTGCTGGTGTGCTGTGCCGAAGTCTCGACGGCCC
>VGXJ01000138.1 GCA_016873375.1 Phycisphaerae bacterium | reverse complement strand
CGCGTGCGCCAGATCGAGGTCGAGGCCCTGCGGCGGCTCAACCAGCAGCTGCACGACGACAAGCCCACGCGGTTCTTCCGCGGGCAGTCGGCGTAACGACCCCAACCGATATCAGCCGGGCTAGGTGCCATCAGGTGGCGAGCAGCCCGTCGCGGTCCGCCACAGGGCCCCTGCCGCGAACCGCCGATCCACACCCGCCGTGGGCGTTCAGGACCGCGTCGCCGAGACGAACGGCATCTTCGTGACCGTGGCGGTGGCGCTCTCGCGGCCCAGATCGACACTGAGCGCGGTGCCGACTTCGGCCAACGGAGCATCGACGAACGCCATCGCAATCGGCTTGTCGAGCGTCGGGCTCAGGCAGCCGCTGGTCACGCGGCCGGCCACATCGTTGCCGTGCTTGACCTGCATGCCCTGCCGCGCGCTGCGACGGCCATCGAGCACCAGGCCCACCAGCTTGCGCGCTGGCCCCGCAGCGGCGATCCGCTGCAACGCATCCTGGCCGATGAAGCGTCCGGCCCGCTCGTCGTCCTGGCCCTTCTCCAGCTTGACCGCAAAACCCAGACCGGCACTGATCGGGTCGGTCTCCTCGTCGATCTCGTGGCCGTACAGCGGCATGCCGGCTTCCATGCGCAGCGTGTCGCGCGCACCAAGGCCGATCGGCTTGACCACGCTGTCCGCCTGGCCTGCGTTCTTGAGGAACATGCCCATCGCGAGCTGGGCCGTGCCTGCGCCGAGGATGACCTCGACGCCGTCCTCGCCGGTGTAGCCGGTGCGGCTCACGATGAGCTTGACGACGATCAGGTTCTTCTGCGCGAAGCGGTAGCGCTTGAGGTTGGGGATCTCGCGGCTCATGCCCGCGATGAGGTCCATCGCCTTGGGCCCCTGCAGCGCGCACATCGCGGTGGATTCGGTCTGGTCATCGAGCTTGAAGACCATGTCGCCCTTCACTGCAGCGAAGTGCGCCAGGAGCTTGGCGCGGTTGCTCGCGTTGCACACCACGAGGAAATCGCTTTCGTCCATGCAGTAGACGATGATGTCGTCGAGGCAGCCGCCCCGCTCGTTGCACACGATGCCGTAGCGGCACTGGCCGGGCTCCATGCCCAGGACCTGCCGGGTGCAGACCATGTCGAGAAAGCGACGCGCGTGCCGGCCGGTGAACCGGAGGCGGCCCATGTGGCTCACATCGAAGAAGCCGGCGCTCGCGCGGCAGTGTCGATGCTCCTCGATGATGCTGCCGTAGGAGAGCGGCATCTCCCACCCGGCAAAGTCAACCATCTTGGCCTTGTGCTGCAGGTGGAAGGAATGGAACGGGGTGCGCAGCAACTGGGTCGCGGTGGTCATGGTGGTCCTCGATTGGTGAGCGACCATCGTAGACGCGCGGTCCGGTACTGGCCCGCCACGCGGGAGTATCATCCAGTCCATGACCGCCCGGAGCGTGCCCACCCGCCTTGCCGCCGCGTTGACGCGCGTCCTGGCCTTGGCCATGCTGCTCCTGGCGCCCCATCCCGCTTGGGCGCAGACCATTGAGGATGCCACGCTCATCGACAGGCCGGTGAGCAAGATCATCTTCGTGGGCCTTGACCGGGTGACCGAGCAGGAGGTCCGCAACAACATCCGCATGGCGGCGGGCCAGCCCTTTGACGCGCGGGCGGTGAAGGATGACGTGGCCAACCTCTACCGGCTCGGTCACTTCGATGTGGTCCGGGCCGACGCCGAACTGCAGCCTGACGGCACGGTGCACCTGACCTATCGCATGGACGAGCAGCCGCTGGTCCAGGATATCCAGGTGATCGGCAACACCATCGTGAGCGACCAGGAGCTGCGCAAGGAGATCGGGCTCTACGCCGGCGGACCTCGTGACGACTTCCTGCTCGAGCGCGCCGTGACCAAGATCAAGGATCTCTACCGCGGCCGCGGCCATTATCTCGCGGAGGTCACGGTCGATGAAAGCGAGCTCAAGGACAACGGCATCCTGATCTTCCGGATCATCGAGGGCCCTCGCACGCGCGTGCGCTCGATCGAATTCACAGGCAATCTTGCGTTCCCGGCCAAGCGCCTGCAGGAGGAGATCCAGACCAAGGAATGGGTGTTCCTCTTCGGCAAGGGCGACCTTGACGAGGATCGGCTCGTCGGCGATGTAGCCGCGCTCGACCGCTTCTACAAGGGGCAGGGCTATGTCGATGTGCGCGTGGACCGGCGCGTGGATGTGGCACCTGACGGCAACGAAGCCAAGGTCGTCTTCGCGTTGGAGGAAGGCCGTCAGTATCGACTGCGCAACGTCACCATCCTCAACCTCGGCGACGAGAAGGTGCCCGCGCTCACCAGCGAGCAGGCCCTGGGGCTGCTGCGAATCCGCCCGGGCGACGCGTTCCTCGATTCCCTCGTCAAGGGCTCGGTCGAGGCCGTGAAGGGCGCCTACCAGGTCATGGGCCACGCGGATGCGGTGGTGCAGAGTGAATGGGTCCGCACCGGCGAGAGCCCCGAGGTCGATCTGGTCCTCAAGGTGCGCGAAGGCAGCGAGACGATCGCCGGCATCATCCGCATCCAGGGGAACAGCCTGACGCGAGACAACGTGATTCGCCGCGATGTCATGATCGACCCGGGCCGTCCGCTCGATGCTCGCCAGCTTGACGAGGCCAAGACGCGGCTTGAACGGACCCGGCTCTTCGGTGATGTCCGCTTGACGCTGCAGCAGCCGGATCCGCAGGACCAGGGCGTGCGCGACGTGCTCGTCGAGGTGAAGGAGCAGAACACCGGGTCGATCAACTTCGGCGTGGGTGCCAGCACCGATACCGGCATCTTCGGGCAGATCAGCCTGACCCAGCGCAACTTCGACCTGTTCGACACGCCTCGTACGCTCGATGAGTTCTTCGCCCAGCGCGCCTTCCGTGGCGCAGGCCAGACGTTCAACGCATCGATCTCGCCCGGTGTCGAGGTGAGCAACTACTCGATCGGCATCAGCGATCCCCGCCTGCTCGACTCTGAGTGGGGCGGCGGCATCAACGCCTTCTACCGGACCCGCGTGTACGAGGACTGGACCGAGGAACGCTGGGGCCCGAACCTGCAGCTGTCACGCCGCCTGGGCGATCTGTGGACCTTCACCAGCCGGCTCAGTTGGAACCGGGTGGAATTGACGAAGTTCGACGACTCGACCCCCACGATCGTGTACGAGGAGGCGGGTCCCTACAACCTCGACTCGATCACCTTCTCCTTCACGCGAACCAACACGGACAACGTGAACCGCCCCACGCGCGGCACGCGCATCGAGGGCAGCGTGCAGCAGTACGGCGTGCTCGGAGGGGATTACGCATACACCGCGATCAACGGCGAATGGACCGGCTTCTTCACCTTGGCCGAGGACCTGATCGGCCGCAAGAGCGTGCTCAAGACGACCGTGGAGAGCGGCTACATCTTCGATGATGAGGCCCCGCTGACCGAGCGCTTCTACCTCGGCGGCCGGACCTTCCGCGGCTTCGAGTTCCGCACGATCAGCCCCAAGAGCCCAAGCTCGGGGCCGCCGGGGTTCACGACCCCGACCGAAAACGCGAACGGCCAGCCCGACGGCGACCCGATCGGCGGCACCTTCAAGTTCTTCGCGGGAGCGCAGTACGAGATGCCCTTCATCGACGAGTTCGTGAATTGGGTCGCCTTCTGCGACTCGGGCACGGTCATCGACGATGTGGCGCTGTCGGAGTACCGCGTCTCCGTGGGCATCGGCCTGCGCCTCTACCTGCCCCAGTTCGGGCCCGTGCCCTTGGCGTTCGACATCGCGCAGCCGATCGTGAAGGAAGACACCGATGTGACGCAGGTCTTCAGCTTCTCCGCCGACCTGCCCTTCTGAGCGCTTGCCGGACCGCGCGGTCCCGTCATCGCTACCATCCGCGCCCATGAAGCATCGAACGTTCCTGCCTGCCATGCTGTGCGTCCTCGGGGGTGCCGTCGTCGCCGCGAGCGCCTTCGCCGCCGGCCGAATCGCCGCAGCACCGACCGCCGTCGCAAGCATCGACATCCAGAAGGTCCTCGAGAAGATCTCGGCGCGCGCCGACACCGAAGTCGAGATCTCGCGCCTGGCCGCGGCGTTCGAGAAGGACATCACCGACCGCAGCAAGGACCTCGAGGCGCGCCTGAAGGCGACCGAGGCGATGACCGACCCGGCGCAGGTGCAGTCCACTCGCGATGCGCTCGCGCTGGAGAACCTGCAGCTGCGCGAGTGGACCCAGCTCAAGGGCCAGGAACTCGACCGTGAGCGTGCGTTGCGTTTCGAGGCGCTCTACCGCGAGATCCGTTCCGAGGCGCAGAAACTCGCGCAGGTCGAGGGGTACGACTATGTGCTCGTCAATGACGGCGCCGCCGACATGAGGCGCGATCCCCGAAGCAAGGAGTCGTACTTCGAGCAGGTGCAGCAGCAGATCGCGAGGCGTCGTGTGCTCGTGGCCAGCGCCAAGGACGACATCACCGACAAGCTCGTGCTGCGCATGAACAACAACCGCGCCGCCGCGACCCAGGCCGCGCCCAAGCCCTGACGCCGAGCCACGGAAGGACCGAACCATGACCATCAAGACCGCCTTCGCCGCCCTCGCCCTCGCCGCACTCGCGGTGGTGGCCGCCACCGCCCCGTCGTCCGCGCCGGTGATCGGCACTGTCGAACTCGCGCGCGCGCTCAATGGCCTCGATGCCCGTGCAGGCCATGAACAGCGCATGAACGGCGTGCAATCCTCGCTCAAGGATCAGGCAGAGAAGATGCGCGAGGACCTCCGTGCGCTGCAGGACGAACTCGAGTCGTTCCAGCCGGGCAGCCCCAACTTCGCCGAGGCCGAGCGCAAGGCGCAGGAAATGGTCGGCCAGATGCGCGCCTTCGAGGAATACGCCAAGCTCAAGATGGAATCCGAGAGCGCCAACTGGATCCGCGAGGCCTACGCCGAGATGCGCGCGATCGCCGGGCGGCTCGCTCAAGAGAACAACATCGACATGATCGTGCTCGATGACGCGGGCTCGCCGGTCGAGCCGGGCACCGTGCAGCAGGTGCTGGCGCAGCTCAACATGCGTCGCACGCTGTTCGTGAACGCCAAGCTCGACGTCACCGACATGCTGATCCAGCGGATGAACGCCGAGTTCAAGGCCAAGCAGGCCGGCAAGTGATGCAGCGCCCCCGCACCAGCGCCGAAGTCGCCGAGCTCGTCGGCGGTGAGCTGTGGGGGCCGGGCAACCTGATCATCGATGGGCTCGACACGCTTGGGCTTGCGCAGGCCGGCCACCTGACCTTCATCGGCGAGCAGGCTTATGCGGGCCAGTGGGCCACCAGTGCAGCCTGCGCCGCGCTCGCCACGCATGGGCTCACGATCGAGGGCCATGATCCTGCCGCGCGGGCCATCATCT
>VGXJ01000137.1 GCA_016873375.1 Phycisphaerae bacterium | reverse complement strand
CGCTCAACATCGAACTGCAGAAGGCGCTGAACCCGGCCGGCGAGCGCAAGGTCGAACGTTTTGGCTGGACCTTTGCTCCGGGCGACAAGGTCATGCAGATCGAGAACGACTACGACAAGGAGGTCTATAACGGCGACATCGGCTACATCGACGATGTAGATCCAGATGACGGAGAGCTCACCGCCAGTTTCGATGGCCGCACCGTCACCTATGGTTTCGGCGAGCTCGACACCCTGGTGCCGGCTTACGCAGCCACGATCCACAAATCCCAAGGGTCGGAATATCCCGCCATCGTCATCCCGGTCATGACGCAGCACTACGCCATGCTACAGCGGAACCTGCTCTATACCGGCGTCACGCGTGGCAAACGGCTGGTCGTGCTGGTCGGGCAGAAGAAAGCCGTCGCCATCGCAGTGAAAAACATTTCCGGACGCCGCCGGTGGTCGAAGCTAGACGAATGGCTCGGCGCCGGGCCATCCCCGGCCCGGACCCCAAATCCATGAGGCCGGCGCGATGGTAGCCCCTGGCATGCTGCAGAACCTGTCGGTCAGGAATTGGCTTGGCGACATCGAGCCTGCCTGGACCCTGCTGGATCAGGCGAGCTTCGACGCCCTCCAGCGACCCCCGCATCCGATACTAGGGCCGATCCGTTTGACTTACGATCTGCCGGTCGAGGATATCCAACGATCTGCCGTCGCGCGCAACACGCTGATCCTGTTGCGCGCTGCCGCGGAGGGCCTCGGATTGAAGATGACGGCTACCGGGACTCTGTCGCGTGGCGTCGTGGCCGAGATGTGCGAACTGTTTACTTGGCCCGGGTTCGACAAGGCAGAAGCGTTTCGGCTTCACAAGGTGATCAACGAGCCGGATTTCCTGCCGCTCTTCTTCGTTCGTCATGTCGCCGAAGCGGGCAAGCTGGTCCGCCGGGACAAGGGCCACCTCAAGGTCACGCCAGCAGGGCAAAAGCTTTTAAAGGAACCCCACCAAAAGGCACTGCAAGCGGTTCTCTTTCATCTCGCGCTATGGCGCCTCGACCTCGGCTATCTCGGTCGTGGCTTGCATCACGGATGGCCGCAACACGATATCGGCATCGTCCTGTGGTCGCTGTCGATCGCCGCCAACGACTGGCAACCGCCGGAACGACTGACCCGCATGTGCACGATTCCCATCAATGGCGTGCTGGAATCGACATGGGACACAGGCGGGCACGCGATGGAGGCGACCGTCCTTCGTCCTCTTCGGTGGTTCGGACTTCTCGATTACAGGCAGGACGACATCCCCGAGCGGCGCCTCGAGAAGAGACACTCCTATCGCAAGACTCCGCTGTTCGATCGCTTCCTGTCGTTCGATGTCAAACTGGAAGCCGCCGGTCCGCGTCACTGAAAAGCCGCCAAGGCGAGCGGGCGTTTTCGCTCAGCTGCTTTCTTCGCCGCAGCGCCTCGCTGATCATCTGATTTCGATTTTCTGATCGCTCTGGCGCGATCATCTTCAATCGTCGGTACGGCGATTGATCATGAATCCACTGAAGCCAGAACTTATGACAGCGGACGAACGCGTCGCCGAAATCGGCGAAATCCTGGCAAGCGGCCTCATCCGTCTTCATGCCCGGAAGTCGAGTTCTTTATCGCCAGCCAGAAGTCGGAAGGATGGGTGGAACTCGCCGACCGCTATGATAATGGCGGGTTCTCCGGCGGCACGCTCGAGCGGCCGGCGCTGAAGCGACTCCTCGCGGATATCGAGGACGGCCGCGTCGATGTGGTCGTGGTCTACAAGATCGACCGGCTTAGCCGCTCGCTGATGGATTTTGCGAAGCTGGTCGAGGTGTTCGATCGCGGCGGGGTCACCTTCGTCAGCGTGACCCAGTCGTTTAACACCACGACGTCCATGGGGCGGCTTACGCTCAACATCCTGCTCAGCTTCGCCCAGTTCGAGCGCGAGATGATCGGCGAGCGCATCCGCGACAAGATCGCCGCCTCGCGCAAGCGCGGCATGTGGATGGGCGGATTCGTGCCATTCGGCTACGAGGTCCGGGACCGCAAGCTGGTGGTCAATGATGCCGAGGCCGCGAGTGTCCGGATGATCTTCGAGCGCTTCGTCGAGGTGGGTTCGGCAACGGCTCTGGCGCGGACCCTCGCCGCCGAGGGCGTGCGGACACGGCGCGGCCGGCTCGTCGACAAGGGCTTCCTCTACAAGCTGCTCAACAATCGGGTCTATATCGGTGACGCCGTGCACAAGGGCACGGCATATCCCGGCGAGCACGAAGCCATCATCACGCGCGCCTTGTGGGACAAGGTGCACGGAATCCTGGGGGAGAGCCCGAGGGTGCGCGCAGGCCGGACACGCACCGCGACACCGGCTCTTCTGAAGGGCCTCATCTTCGGGCCGACCGGCTGCGCCATGACGCCGACGCACACGCGGCGGGGCGACAAGCTCTACCGCTACTATGTCAGCCAGTCGGTCCTGAAGCGCGGCGCCGATGCCTGCCCGGTCGGGCGCGTGCCCGCCGCCGAGATCGAGGGCGCGGTGATCGACCAGCTGCGCGGTCTGCTTCGCGCCCCGGAGGTGATCGTCGGCACATGGCGGTCTGCACGGCCCGAGATCGACGGTCTGTCCGAGGCCGAAGTCAGGGAAGCCTTGGAAGGCCTCGACCCGCTTTGGGACGAGCTGTTCCCCGCCGAGCAGGCACGTATCGTCCAACTCCTGGTCGAGCGCGTCGAGGTCGGCGTTGCCGGGCTCAAGGTCCGCCTGAGGGTGCAGGGTCTTGCCCGCATGGTCCGAGACCTGGCCGGGATCGCGGCCGCTCCCCGGAGGGCGGCGTAATGGAGCCGATTCAGACGGTCACGATCGAGGTGCCATTCACCATCCGCAAACGGGGCGGCCGCAAGCAGGTCATCACCCCGGACGGGGCATCGCCCTGGGTTACCCCGCGCGCCCGGATCGACAGCACCATGATCAAGGCCATTGCGCGCGGGTTTCGGTGGTGCAAGCTGCTGGAGACCGGGGTCTACGGGACCATCGACGAGATTGCTAAGGCCGAGAAGATCAACCCGTCCTACGTCAGTCGGGTGCTCCGGATGACCCTGTTGGCGCCGGCCATCGTCGAGGCGATCCTCGACGGGCGACAGCCGGCGGAGATGACGCTGGCGGGGCTGATGGAGCCGTTTCCGGTGGGGTGGCGGGAGCAGCTCGATGCGGGATTTCGGCAAATTTAACGGTTAGCGCCGTCGCCGAGCCTGAATCCCCCACGCCGGACGATTCGACCATTGCGCTGTTGTCTAATTCGGCCAAGACTGGCTCACCTAAGGAAGACCACATGCGCTCCATCACGTCTGCAGACGCAAAAAACAATTTCGGCGAGCTGATCGACCTAGCCCGGGCCGCGCCCGTCATGGTCACCAAGTACGATCGTCCCGTGACCGCGGCCGTCTCGCCAATCGTGAGGACGGGCCCTTCGAGGGCCGCGATCTCGACGAGCTTGGCCGACGGACAGGTTCTAACTAAATTGAGAGGTGGTTCCCCTCTCGAGAACTGGTCATGAGCCTGCCAAGCTCTGCCTCCAAGTTCCGTAGGCAGAAGCCGGCCATCAGCCGCCGCGTTTTCATCACGGCCACGGCTGCATTGCCTTTCCTGTCGGGATGCCAGACGAGCGGCCCCAACATCGGTCCTTTTGTCCATCGTGACGGGATCGGTCGGCGCGCGGATGGCCCGCTGATTTCGACGCTGGGCAGTCCGTCCAGCACGTTTCGACGGGCTGACCGCCAGAACTGGTGGCGGCCCGAGGCTTCCGTGGACTCGTTCTCGCGCCTCGACGAGATCTTCCCGTCTGCGGTGTCCCATGGCGCTGAGGCACCCTCGCCCTGGAGTAGGGCGACGCGGGAGCCGAGCCTCCACTACACGAGTCCGCCGTCTCTTGGAGGCGGCCGCTACTCGCTTGACGAGTACCTCGATCGCAATCCCGTCACCGGGTTGCTGATCGCGCGCGGCGACACGATCCTGGTCGAGCGCTACCAGTACGCTCGCACCGATGCGATGCGGCTGACCTCCTTCTCGATGGCAAAGACGCTGATCGCGCTACTCGTCGGGCTGGCGGTCGAGGATGGGAGGATCCGCTCGATCGACGACCTCGCCCACGACTACGAGCCGGCCCTTGCCGATCTTGAATACGGCAGGACACCCATACGGCATCTGCTCACGATGTCCTCTGGCGTGCGGTTCCGCGAAGAGTACGACGGCACTGATGATTCGGCGCGACTAAGCCGCGCCTCCTTCCGTGGCCAGAGCCCTGGTGGGGCGGCGGTAGTGCGGCAGTTCAACGAACGGATCTCGGAGCCTGGACGCCGCTGGTACTACGCCTCCGCTGAAACGTTCGTCTTGGCGATGGTAGTGCAGGCAGCGTTCCGGCGCCGGCTCGAGGAGGTATTCGCCGAGCGGATCTGGCAGCCGATCGGCGCGGAGGCGAATGCGGCCTGGCTCACCGATCGCTCCGGTCTCGCCATCGGATACATGGGCTTTAACGCCACGCTGCGCGACTACGCCCGCCTTGGCCGAGCGCTGGCGGCGCACGGCAGCGCTGGCGGCAGGCAGGTGATCCCAAAAGCGTGGATCGTGGAAATGACGCGGCCAGCTTTCACGCCGGCGCAGACCGGGCGCTTCTTCGGCTACGGCTTCCAGACCTGGGTCCATCCCAGCAGCGACGGCGGCTTTGGCCTGTTCGGCGTCCGCGGGCAGTTCATGTTCGTGGAGCCATCGCGCAAACTAATCATGGTCAACACCGCTGTCCGGCTCGATCCGCGCGATCGCGGCAACGCCGACAGCTTCGCGTTGTGGGAAGCGGTCCGCTCCACGCTGGCGTGAGCCATTCCGTCTGTCACCTTCGTCCAGGTCTTGGTGATTATCGGGCTTGGCAAGCCATTGCCCTACGCTGATCCTGTTCGTCGTGGATCAAGACCTATCAAAGTGACCGCCCTGTTTGGCAGAGCGTTTCGATATTATTACCCCTTGCACCCCGAGAGGGATACTGATCGGCCCCCATCGAGTGGTCCAGATGGAATGCTAGTTCAGAGTTGGCCGTTGCGCTAGTTGGAGCGTGGCCGGCGAAGCCGATCGGCGTAGCGCAGCCGGCCATGCGGCGAATGCAGGCACGAACACTTCCGGTGCAGGCGGTTTGTAGCCGAGCGATTCATGCGGCCTGATCGCGTTGCAGTGACGCCGCCAGCTTTCGATGATGATCTGAGCCTCGCGCAGCGAGTAGAAGATTTCGCCATCGAGCAATTCATCGCGCAGGCGTGCGTTGAAGCTCTCGACGTATCCGTTCTCCCAGGGGCTGCCTGGCGTAATGTAGGCGGTCTTGGCACCAACGGCTGTGATCCATTCCTGCACAGCCTTGG
>VGXJ01000136.1 GCA_016873375.1 Phycisphaerae bacterium | reverse complement strand
GATCACGTCACCGAAGCGGCCACCGATCGCCATCGCGCCAGCGAGCGCGACGAGATACGCGTTGACGACCCATGCGCCGCCCGCCACGCCGAGCCCCAGGTCGCGCTGGATCGCCGGCAGCGACACGCCCACGATGGTCGCGTCGAGAAAGACCATCGCGAGGCTGCCGGTCATGGCCGCAAGCACGAGCCATGGATTGGTCGCCGGCTTGGTCATCGGCATCGATGGTAGGGCGATGCGTCAGCGCACAGGTTCGTGGCGAAGCAGCGTGGCGTCGATCGGCCGAGGTGCCGTGCCTCGCTCGTCCTTGGGCGTCGTCCAGAGGAGCTTGAGCGTCTCGCCACCATCCGCCTCGATGTACCGGATCGTGAAGCGATGCCATCCGATATCGAGCGCAGCCTTGCCCGACATGCGGGTCGGGCCGTGCAGCCCATCGTGATTGACCACCTGGTACCCATCGATCTCGAGCGTGCTGCCGTCGTCGCTTTCGAGGGTGAAGGCATGAATGCCGGCATGGTCGCAGTAGATGAATCCATCGATGCGCAGCGCGAAGGCATCGGCTGGCCGTGCTTCTGGCAGCCCGATCACGCTCGCGGTGCCGTGCGCAACGCCGGCACCGCGCCACGGCGCATCGTTCGGAACGCGCTGGTACCGTCCGGGCAGGAGCGACCACTCCACACCCGGCTCGGACGGCACATCGTCGCTGCCGGGGATCCACTCCGCGCGGCGGAGGACCGCCTCGAATGGCTTGCCCGATGGCCGGCCATCGACGAAGGTTTGCGCACGCACCTGCGTGGTGCGCTGCAGATTGATCGGCACCGTGTAGCGGGGGGAGTCCAGCGTCGGTGCCGTGGCATCGAGCGTCACATGGATCGATCCGGCTGCCGGAAGCGAGAAGGCCAGCTCCGTCTCGTGCAGGAAGAGATCGTCGCCGGCGATGAGCCGGGGTGTGCCCACGATCGCTGGCTCGCCATCCCATTCGAGCGCGATCACCGGCGCAGCGGGATCGAGCGCCCCAGCGCCGATCGTGATCGAGAGCAATGGTCCCGAGGATCGAGTCGTGACCGCAATGCCCGGTGCGCCGAGCACGCGCGCGCGGGCAGGTGCATTCGCGATGCCATCGATCGTGATGGTGCGGTCGGCCGGCATGTCGAAGACGATCGCGTGCACATGGCGCCCGTCGGCGCTGGCCGTGAGCCGACCCCATGCGGGTCCCTCGCATGCGACTGGCCCGCATCCCCGGATCGCCTCGCCGTTGGTTCGCATCCAGGTGCCGAGCGCAGCGAGCCGCTCCGAGGTCGGCGCATCGAACGAACCATCGCCCATCGGCCCCACATTGAGCAGGTAGTTGCCATCCTTGCTCACGATGTCGATGAGGTTGCGGATGAGCTCCGCCTCGGGCTTCCAGCGGTGGTCGTGCACGACATGGCCCCAGGTGCCATTCATCGTCATGCAGGTTTCCCACGGACGCGTCGGAAGGTCGCCGTCGGGGATGCGATTCTCCGGCGTGGCGTAATCACCGGGCAGCGACCAGCGATCGTTGATGAGGATGCCCGGCTGCGCCGAGCGGACCGCATCCATGAGTTCCTCCGAACGCCAGGTCGTTGCGGAGTGCTCCCAGTCGCCATCGCCCCAGAGGATGGCCACCGGACCGAAGCGACCATCGATCAATTCCTTCACCTGGGCATGCATGCGGTCGACGAACCGCTGCATCGAGGCTCCATCGGTCGGTCGTGCATCCCACTCGCGGCGCGGTAGGTAGTCACGATCGCTCCAGTCCATCAGGCTGAAGTAGAGGCCCAGCCTGATGCCATGCCGCTGGCATGCTTGGGCCAGTTCCTTCAGCGGATCGCGCCCCGCCTTCCCGAACGGCGTGCCCAGAAGATCGAGCTCGGTCGTCGCGCTGTCCCAGAGCAGGAACCCGTCATGATGCTTCGTCGTCACCACGATGTAGCCCATGCCGGCATCCTTCGCCGCACGCACCCATGCATCGGCATTGAACTTCACGGGATCGAAGCGCGGCATGAGCGTGCTGGCGTAGACCGCCGGGTCCACCTTGATCTTGTTGAGGAGCCACTCGCCCCATCCGGGGATGTCCTTGCCTTCCCACTGGCCGGCAGCCACGCTGTAGAGGCCCCAATGCACGAACATGCCAAGTCGTGCTTCGTGCCACCAGGCGGCGTCAGCACCGGATCGACTGTCCGAACCGGCGTCGCCGCGGCCTGCATCGCCCGCACGATCCTGCGTGGGCGGGGAGCCCTGTGGCTGCGCAGCATCGCCCGAAGGTTCCTCTAGCGTGTCGAGACCAAGTCCTGGAGCCGCGGTGGGCACCTTCGTTGCCATCCGCACCTGCGCGAGCACGGCGGTGGTGTCGAGGCGACCAGCGTCATCGCGAGCCCACGGCAGGAACAGGCCGTTGGTAGGTTCGTTCCATCCAGGGGTTTCTCCTTGAGTGGCACGGGGTGCAGTCGGCTCATGACACGAGCTACAGGCGTTTTCCTTGGGCAGTTCGATCATGGGAGCGTTCAACGCGGCACGCCAGCCGTAGCGCCAGGCATTGCCTTCGCGCCACATCAGGCCCAGCGATCCGCGATCATTCGCTTCGTTGTGAGCGGTAACGGAGAGGCTCGGTGAGTCCTTGAGCTTGATGATCGCAGCGCCATCGGGCCATGGGGTGCTCCCAGCGCGCAACGCCTCGGTCGCCAACGCGTTCGTCCAGAGCGAGATCGTCCGCATGGCGTGTGGCCCACTGCGTGCCTTGCGCCCTTCGATCTGCTGGGGGGTGACCATCGCGCACTGGGCATATAGGTCGGCGTCGACCAGTCGATCCTCGGGCGTCAACCAGGTCCATCCGTCGGCACCAGTCGAACCGGCCCGGCACCATGACACGTCAGGCGGTCCGATCATGGCGACGGTCAGCAGCGCAGCCAGCATGTCCACCATCGTACGGACCCGGGACCGTCCGATCGATCCTGCCATGGACATCGAGCATCCATCGGCTAGCCTCCGCCTCCCATGGCCACCACCGAGATCGTCCTGAACGGCATGTCCATCAAGCTCCAGCCGCAGCCGCGCCCGGTCTTCATGAGCCTTGCGGCGACCATCATCAAGAGCATGTACGACGCCCCCAACTTCGGGGCGATCATCAGCGGGCTCCTCGCTGATGGGCTCGAGAAGAAGGTCGAGCACGACAATCCGCTCTTCCAGGCAGCGCTCTGGCTCATGCACGAGATGGGCGTGCGCGAGTTCCGCATCGATGTCGAGGCCAAGCGCATGGAAGTCGACCGGCAGCTCTCGCAGGAGGAGCGTGAGCGCGACACAAGCGATCCGTACACCAAGGGCAACATCGCCACCGGCCGCGCCGTCATCGCATCGGTCGCCAACCTGCGCAACCGCACCTTCTCCCTCAATGGGGCCATCGTGCAGGTCCGCCTTCAGGAGAAGGCGCTGATGGAGGAGCACGTGCAGGCAGTGGTGAAGAGCCGCGGCGTGAACGAGGATCTCTATTCGGCGGCCATGCGCGGCCTGGTCGGCCGAGTGATGGAAGGCCTGCCAGCGGAGGACCCGAAGGTCCAGTGCGCCATCCTGCTCCTTTCGGACCTCGGTGTGCGCGGCATGCGCATCGTCAAGGAGGAGGAGCGCGTGAATGTCTCGATCGAGGGCCTGAACGAGAACGATGCCATGGCCGCGGCGTTCCTGCAGGGCGCTGAGACTGAGCAGATCCAGCAGGCCCGCGACCGCATCCGCAACCTGCACAAGGCGCTCATGAGTCGCTCGCAGGCCGCATCGGCGAAGGCTGCCGGCGCTCCGGCCGCACCTTCTGCCCCGCAGACGGTGTCCGCCGCCATCAAGCGTCGCCGTCGATAATGCAGGATTCCGACGGAAAGGGCCCCCTGGTAGTCGACCTTGAGGTGGTTGGTGCTAGGTTCGGAGCACCCAGGAGATCCCGTGCGTCAACAGCTTGCCATGATTGTTGCGCTGAGCGCAGGACACGCCGCCTTCGCGCAGCAGTTTGTGCGAGATACTGCGGTGCGCTTCCCGACCCAATCGGAGTACACCAACCAGCTTTCGTTCTGCGATGTGGACCGCGACGGTGACCTCGACATCGCGTGGGCCAACGGGCAGGGGTACTCGTCGCTCGGTGCGTTGCTCAAGCCGCGCCTCTTCCTGAACGACGGCAGCGGCCGCTTCAGCGACGTGACCGACACGCGCGTGGCGGGCATCACGGGCTGCTTCCGCGGTGTCGAGTTCGGCGATGTGGACCGGGACGGTGACTGGGACATGCTCCTGGCGCAGGACTACGCGCGCCCGGCGCTCTTGCTCCTGAACAACGGCGACGGGTTCTTCACCGCAGCGCCGGCGGGCCAGATGCCCGCCATCAACCTTGGCTCGAGCCGCGGCCAGTTCGGCGACATCGACAACGACGGCGATCTTGACATCGCCCTCTGCAACAGCGGCACGAACCGCTTCGGCACGACGGGCAAGCCGAAGCTCTACATCAACGACGGCACGGGCAAGTTCACCGACAACACGGCGCTGACGCCGGCCGGCAACGTGAGCGAGCAGATGGACATCCTGTTCCTCGACGTCGACCAGGACTTCGACCTCGACCTGCACGTGGGCACGCGAACGACCGGCACGCAGTCGAGCCGCCTCTGGCTCAACAACGGTTCGGGCACCTATGTCAACCAGACGATGCCGACCGACAACAGCTGCTACTCGTACGACACGGGCGACTTCGATGGCGACGGCGACTTCGACCTGCTCGGCGTGAATGCAGGGCCCAGCAATACCGAGCTCCTGCTGGCCAACGCGAACGGCCTCGGTACCAGCTGGACCAATGTGAGCGCACAACTCACGAGCAACCCGACGACCGACGACAACGACAGCCGATTCTTCGACATCGACATGGACGGCGACTTCGACATCGTGATCGGCACGCTGGGTTCGGCAAGCGAGCGCATCTATCGCAACAACCGACCGACGACGCCCAACTTCACCATCGTCACCAATGCGATCACCGCCGTGACCGATTCGAGCCTTGACGTGAAGGTGGCCGACGTCGACAACGACGGCGACTTCGACATCGTCACGGCGCAGGGCGAGAGCGGCGCCTTCCAGAACCAGATCTACATCAACACAGCCGGCCCGGCCGACAACCGCCCGCCGCGCGTGCTCAAGATGGAGTCCGTGGTCCCAGGCGCCAAGCCCGCCACCCATGTCGTGCGGGCGATCATCGTCGATGACATGACGAGCGACCGCGGCTTCCACGATCGCGGCATCGTGCTGGCGATCCGCTCAAACCAAGGTCCCTGGAACGAGATCCCGATGCAGTGGAGCGGCAACAACCTGTGGCGCGCGGTGATGCCGGCGCAGCCTGCGGGCGCGAACATCGACTACTACG
>VGXJ01000135.1 GCA_016873375.1 Phycisphaerae bacterium | reverse complement strand
AATAGATGACGCTCGCGAAGCCGCCGAGCGCGCCGCCGATCAGGAAGGTGGCACCGATCACCCGATCGGTGTCGATGCCCATCAGCCGCGCAGCGACCGGATTCTGCGCCGTCGCGCGCATCGCCTTGCCCAG
The DNA here is from genome assembly GCA_016873375.1 of Phycisphaerae bacterium. Taxonomy (GTDB): domain Bacteria; phylum Planctomycetota; class Phycisphaerae; order Phycisphaerales; family SM1A02; genus SYIB01. Next base: position 5,283 of record VGXJ01000135.1, on the reverse strand, counting down.
ACGGGTGCGCGTGACGATCCAGGTCAGCCCGATCATCAGCGGCACGGTGACCACCCACACGAGGACATCCTTGGGGGTGAACTGGACGAGCGACTCCTCGCCCAGCAGGTTGGTGTTGGGAACCAGCGCAGGGAAGTCCTTGGGTGCCGCAGCCGCGACACCGCCTGCGAACACATCCAGGGGCAGGCCGCCCCAGAAGAGGCCAAGATTCACCAGGATGAAGCTCGCGCCGATTGCACTCACGAGCAGCGAGAGCTTGCTGGCGCTCCGCAGCGGTTTGTAGGCCAGTCGATCGATGCTCCAGTTCAGCACGCCGCAGAATCCCGCGGAAGCGATCAGCATGATCACGACTGCAGCCCAGGCCGAGGCACCGGACCAGTCGCCCAGCCCCAGCATGCCAAGCAGGGTGAGTGCCAGGAACGCCCCGAGCATGAACAGGTCGCCGTGGGCGAAATTGATCAGCTCGATGATGCCGTACACCATCGTGTAGCCGATGGCGATCAGCGCGATGATCATGCCGTTGGACAGGCCGGTGATGAGTTGCTGCAGGAAGAAGTCAACCCATTCCATCGGTCAGCCTCTGTGGCGGTCATGCTCGTTGGCGCAAACGCGCTCCGTCGTACCCGGCGCCGTCAGCGCCACGCTCGGGGGATCACTCGGGCTTGTCGCCCCCAGCGGGTGCGTTGCCGGCACGACGCTCGAAGACGAACTTCCCGTCCTTGACACTGCTGATGCTGAAGACCCGATTGGTCGTGTCACCATTGGGGTCGAAGCTCCATGTTCCGAGCGCACCATCGAAGTCCTTGGTCTCGCTGACGGCCTTGAGGATGGCAGCGCGATCCTTGGTCGATGCACGCTTGATTGCATCAAGCAGGACGCGGGCGGCTTCATAGCCATAGACCGCGTAGGCCTCGGGTTCAGCTCCGAACATCTTTCGGTAGCCCGCGCAGAACTCGGCACCCCGGCCAGTGAGCTGTTCCGGAGGCAACCCGCCGAAGGTCACGAAGGTGTTGCCCTCGAGATTGGACGCCCCGGCAGCCTGAATGAACGCTTCCTCACGGCAGCCGTCAGGCACGACGAGCATGCCGGTGAAGCCCACCGAGCGCAGGTCCTTGGCCACCTGGCCACCGTTGCTCTGGGTGGTCCCGCCGAAGAAGACCGCATCAGCCTTGGAGAACTTCACCTTCTGGCAGAGCGACTTGTAGTTGCTGGCCTTGGTGTCAATGCCTTCGAAGCCGGCGACCTCAAGCCCAAGCTCCTTGGCACGCTTCTGGAAGACATCGGCGATGCCCTTGCCATAGAGCTCGCGGTCATGCAGGATGAAGACCTTCTTGGCGCCCGAACCGGCGACGTGCTCAGCCGCCACCGGACCCTGCAGGTCATCGGTCGGCACGACGCGGAAGTAATTGATCGAGCCGCTCGGGCGGTAGATCGCAGGCTCGTTCGCCTCACCCATGCCTGGCTTGGTCAAGCCCGAGTAGGTGTTGGCGGGGCTGATCATGACCAGTCCTGCCTTGTTCAGCTCAGGCATCGCGATCTTGGCTGCACCGCTGTTGAAGGTGCCGATGTAGCCCACGACGGTTGGGTCGGTGACTGCCTTGTTGGCGTTCTGTGCCTCGACCGTCGGGTCCCAATTGCCACGCTGCGGGCTGGCGTCGTCCCAATCCTCGTAGACGATCTCGTAGCCATCGATCTTCCCACCAACCTCGGCGATGGCCATCTTGATGCCGTTCACGATGGTGCCGGTCTGGGCGTTCGCGCTGCCGGTGCGCGGCAGGCTGCTGACGATCTTCAGGGTTCCGGACTGGGCCAGTGCGCCGGCACTGGCGGCCAAGGCAAGCACCGAGGCAAGCATCGAGGTCTTCAGGGTCATCGAGGTTCTCCGGTTGAGTACCGGATGGTACGGCGAATGCCTTCAACGCGGGAGGATGGACGGCCCTTGGTTGGGCAGTGATCGGGCATCCGTGGCACCATGCCGGGGTGCACAGTCCCGCGGACATGGCCGATCGGTTGCATGCCAGCCTCGCGCAGTTGATCTCCTGCTTGGCCGCCCAGGATCCCCCCGCTTCGCTCGATGACCTGAGCGACGGGCAGTTCCTCATGCACGCCGCCGATGCCTTGGGTGAGGACGCTTGCTGGAGAGGCATCGAGCTTTGCTACCCGGGCTTCGAGGCGCCGTCAGGCAAGGCCCGTGCGAAGCCGCCGCGATGCAGCGTGGTGCTCGCACCGCGCGAGGTCGCAAAGACCGACGATGTGCCTGGGTTGTTCAGCGACGCGACGAGTACGCCGGAGGAAGCCTGCTGGGTGGAACTCGTGCTGGCGCGCGAGTGGCGCCAGCTCGAACGCTGTCCGCGCTACGCAACTCAGTTCACCGAACGCGCCATGCGGATGGTCGCACAACTGGCCACCGACGAGCGGATCGTGCACGCGCGGCTGGCGTGGGTCGTGCTTGCATCCAGCGACGAGCGCGGGCGGACCGACCTCGCATCATGGGAGCGCCTCGCCTTGGCCGAGGGGTTGCCCATCGGTGCTCCGGTGATCCGCTCAGCGACCATGCCCGATGTTCAGGGCAACGGAGCCTGCATCACGGCGATCGTGCCGGTGCAGCGGCTCTGACGGAGGCAAGCGTTTCGGTGATCTCGTCCTTCGAGAGCGCACCCTTGGCAAGCACCCGCAGGATCAGGGCGGCAGCCTCGGGGCCGGGCCGATGCCCCGCGTACGGTGCCATCATGCGACGAAGCTCGGCGCTTGTTGCGGCTGCGCGACGGGAGTCCTTGAGGAATGCGTCGGCCGCATCGGCGAACGCCTGCGCGCCGAGCGCCGTCGGCACGAACTCCGGAACGATCTCCTTGCCGGCGATGATGTTGGGCAGGAGCCGATGCGGAGCGCGCAGCACGAGCTTTGACACGAGGTACGACAGCCAGTCGACGCGGTAGACGCCGACCATCGGCTTGCCATGCCGGGCGACATCGAGCGACACCGTGCCCGAGACATTGATGGCGAGGTCGCACCAGCGCAGCGCACCATCGAGCTCACCGACCACGACATGGAGTCCGTTGGGCATGCTCGGCACGAGCTGCACCGCCAGTCGCGCCAGGTTCTCGTTGGCGGCCACGATGACTCCGGTCATGCCGCGGTGGCGCCCCTGCAGCTCAATGAAGGCCTCGACCATCGCACGGAGGTTGGCTCTCAGTTCCTGGCTTCGGCTGCCAGGCAACAGCGCCACCTTGGGCGAACCGCTGGGCAGGTGTCGCGCCGAGGCGGCCAACGCCACATCATCGAAGCCTCGATTGATGACGGGGTGACCGATGAACGCGGCCTGGACCCCACGCTCCCGGAACCACGCCTCTTCGAAGGGCAGCAGGCACAGCACGAGGTCCGTGAGGCGACGCAGCTTCGCCAAGCGCCACTCGCCCCAGGCCCACATCTGCGGTGCCACCAAGTGAACGGTCCTGATGCCACGAGGCCGGATGGACTTGACCACAGGGAAGTTGGCAGCCGGACTGTCGACGGGCACATGCAGCACCACGCGATCGGCGAGCGACCACTCCGCGACCTCGCGACGCACCCGCCGCACCAAACTGATCTTGCTCAGGCCGGCAAGCCCCATCGCCCCGTCCTCGGCGGTGATGCCGATCATCTCTGCGCCCGCTTCGCGCATGCGAGGGCCGCCCCACGCCGCGATGCGCACCGATGGATCCTGTTCGACGAGCGCGCGGATGACCGGCGCAGCGTGGGCATCGCCGGAGGGCTCGAAGGCCGTGAAGAGGATCGTCCGGGACCCTGCACCCTGCGCGGCTGGCATGGGCAGGAGCGTAGCCGTCAGCACATCGATCGTGTCGGCTAGGATCCCCCGCCCGACAGGCACCACCATGCTCAAGCGCACCCACTTCTGCGGCCAACTCCGTCCCGTCCATGCGGGACACTCCGTCACCATCTGCGGATGGGTCAACACCTACCGCGACCAGGGCAAGGGACTGTTCTTCATCGATCTGCGCGACAAGGAAGGCCTGGCCCAGGTGGTCTTCGACCTCGAGTCGAGCGCCGACGATGTGGTGAATGCGGCACGCGCCCTGCGACGCGAGGACGTGATCGCCGTGCAGGGCATCGTCCGGCTGCGTGCCGGCGGCGCCAACCCAAAGCTCGCCACCGGCGAGGTCGAGGTGGTCGTCGAGCGCCTCGAGGTCCTCAACAAGGCCGAGACCCCGCCGATCCTTCCCGACGAGCACGACGCCGAAAAGATCAACGAGGAAACGCGCCTGCGCTACCGGTACATCGACCTTCGCCGGCCGCGCATGCAGCACATCCTGAAGACCCGGAGCCGCATCACCAAGTTCGCGCGTGATTACTTCGCCGGAAACGGCTTCATGGAGATCGAGACGCCCCTGCTCATCAAGAGCACGCCCGAAGGCGCGCGCGACTTCATCGTGCCCAGCCGCCTGCACCCGGGCAGCTGGTACGCACTGCCGCAAAGCCCCCAGCTCTTCAAGCAGATCCTGATGGTCGCGGGCTGCGACCGCTACATGCAGATCTGCCGCTGCCTCCGCGACGAGGATCCGCGCGCCGACCGCCAAGCGGAGTTCAGCCAGATCGACCTCGAGATGTCGTTCGTCGAGCGCGAGGACGTGATGTCCATGATGACCGGCTTCGTCCGCGGCCTCTGGACCGAGCTGTTCCAGTACGACATCGGCCAGGTGCCGATGATGACCTATGCCGAGGCCATGGAGCGCTACGGCATCGACCGACCCGACACCCGTTTCGACCTGCACATCCATGATGTGTCGGATCTCGCTGCAGGCTGCGACTTCAAGGTCTTCCAGGAAGCGCTGGCCAAGCGCAGCGCCACCGGCCGCAAGGGCGTGGTCAAGTGCATCCGCGTGCCGGGCGGCGCCGAGAAGCTCACGCGCAAGATGACCGACGGATACTCGGAGTGGGTGCGGACCTTCAAGGCCGGCGGAGTCCCGGTCGTGAAGCTCACCGCCAACGGCTTCGAGACCGGGATCGCGAAGTTCCTCGAGCCGATCAAGGATCGCCTGATCGAGCGCCTGGGCCTTCAGGTGGGAGATGCCGTGCTCTTCGCCTGCGACGGCTGGGATGTTGCCACCAAGACGATGGGCGAGCTGCGCCTGAAGCTTGCTGGCGACCTCGGCCTCATCCCCGAGGGCCGCTGGAACTTCCTCTGGGTCATCGACTTCCCGATGTTCGACTGGGACGAGGATGGCAAGCGCTGGGTCGCGCTGCACCACCCCTTCACGAGCCCCAACCCCGACCAGTTCCCGATCC
>VGXJ01000134.1 GCA_016873375.1 Phycisphaerae bacterium | reverse complement strand
AAGCCGGTTCGCACGATGGCCTCACGGAGCACGGTGTCCGTCACGACCTTGGGATCGCAGTCCTTCTCGATGACCTCGCACCAGTCGAGCGATGCCGGCGCGCGAACAGCTTCCGTCTTCTGCGAGGGGGCAGGCGCCACGGCATCGGCGGCGTTCGCGGGGCCACGCACGGCCGGCGCTGCAGGCGGGGCAGGGACCGGAGCAGCTTGAGGCGCAGGCACGGCGGGTCCGGAAGCGGGTTCCGAGAGGCTCGTTGTGGGCGGGCTGCCCTTCATGAACTTGGCGTACCAGACGCGATCGAGATCATCGATCCGCGCCCGCAGGCGATCACGAAGCACGGTGCGGTCATTCGACTGCTCGTCGCCCATGATGACCATGCCGTCCCGGTCGAGTGGCACCACCTCCTCAAGCATTCGCAGCCCCATGCGATAGACCGCGATGGCGGCGGCGTCCTCCATGGACTCGGCCTGCTTCATGGTGCCGCGCAACTCGTACGCCGCCATGAACTGCGAGTCGGCGGCCATGGCCGATTCCTTCACGTCCTTCTCGCGGTACGCCTGGGAGGCAATGAGCGTGTTCTCGTACTGCGGCGGGATGAGCACGCGATCGACCACGTGCACGACGCTCGAGCCGACGGCGATGTCGCCGGCGATGATCCGCGCCTTGAAGGGCTCCTCGAGCGAGCGATCGCGCATCGAGCGCATGCGATAAACGAAGACCGACCCGTCCGCGAGCACGTCGAGCACGAAACGATCGTTGTTCTCCGAGATCATCGTGGGGGCGCGGCCGCCGCCGTTCAGGTCGAAGCTCCAGATCTGGAGCTTCGGCAGCGCGTGCCAGTCGAGAACCGCCCGGAGCGCTTCACGGTTCTTCGGGTCAAGGAGCGTGGAGCGCTCCAGCTCGGAGAGCCGCGCGAAGGCGTCGTTCGTCGGCACGAAGACCGTCCAGCTGCGGTCGGGTGCGGGCTGGGCCCAGTCCTGTTCACGGCCGCTTGCCTCGACGGCCGCGATGAAGGTCGAGAAGCGCCCGTCAGGGACCTTGCGCAGTGCATCGAGCAGGTCGACCGACGGCGCTTCCTTCATGCCCATGCCCATCGAGTTCTCCGATCGTTCGGGCTTTGGCAGCACCACCCGGTCAATGACATGGATCACGCCATTGCCGCAGAGCAGGTCGGGTTGCACGACTTCTGCTGGGCCGAAACGGAAGCCCTTTCGGTCAGCGGCGATCGTCTCGCGGTCGCCCGCCGCGGTGCGAGCCATCTGCGGGTCCTCGATGTTGCCGACCTCCATCGAGAGGAGTCGGCCTGGCACCACATGATGGGCGAGGATGCCACGCAGCTTCTCCTTGTTCTCGGAAAGCAGCAGCGACTCAAGCGTGCCAGCCGGCAGTGCAGCGAAGGCCTCATCAGTCGGGGCGAAGACCGTGAACGGTCCCTCTGATCGAAGCAGATCCGCAAGCCCGGCTGCCTCCGTGGCAGCGACGAGCGTCTTGAACTTGGCTGCAACCGCCGTGTCCATGATGTTGGGCTTGCCGCGGCCGTCGAAGAAGGATCGCCCCCTGGCCGGGGGGGTCGGCGGCGACTGGGCATCCGCCATGGTCGTCAGGCCTGACATGAGGCAGGCCGCCGCGAGCCCGGCGGCGATGACTCGAAGTGGAATGGAGGTGCGACGCTGAAGCGATCCTGACATGATGATCGTGATCCTTTGCTCGAGCGATCCGCCGTCGCCCATGGTGCATGCCTGTGCCGGCGTGCGGAACGCCGAACCCGCCAACGACTCCGCCGCTGCCACGAGGCACGCGCCGTATTCCCGTGTCGAGACCCCGCAGGTGCGCAGGACGACTGCATCGCACGCGAGTTCCTCGGTCAACCTGAGCCCGCTTCGCGCGATCCACGCAAGCGGATTCCACCAGAGCCATGCCACAACCGCCCAGTCGAGCCATCGGACGAGGTCATCCCGGCGTCGGATGTGGGCCAGTTCGTGCATCAGGATCAGTCGGAGGCTTGGGGCATCCGCACGTGTCGCCAGCGCCGCCGGGAGCACGATGATCGGGCCGCCGAAGCTGCCCCAGACGAACGGAACCGAGTTCGACCGCGCGGAGAGCACCTTGAACCTGCGCCGCACGCCGAGCTCGGCGGCCACGCGATTCGCGACACCGCGGACGTCGGGATCCGCAGGACTGCAATGGACGCGCAGCGTTCGACGGAAACGCACGACGCGAGCCATGGAGATGCCGACGATGAGCATGGTGCCAACGAGCCACAGTGCACCGACGAGGAGCCAAGGATCGATCGCGAGGGAGGGGGCACCTTGTGCCACGGGGTTTCGTGACGCGGTGTGCTGCGTGGGGGTTGATGCAGGTCCGTCCGCACCCTTGGCCACGGCTGAAGGCGCAGCGCTCGTCGATCCATCCCGTTCGCTCGGCGCAGTCGATTCCGATGGCATGGACCCGTCAGGCATCGACACGGCCCCGCCCGCGCTGCCCGGTACACAGGCGAGGTCCGCCGATGGGACGGCCCCGCTCGTCGAGCCGTTCTCGAGGGCCGACGGTGTGCGTCGGGACCCATCGTCACGCATGCTGTCCACGGCTGCGGCCGTGATCCGATCCAACGGGACCCTGAAGGAGAGCGAGGGCACCGCCGCCAATGGCGGCATGACAAGCCGGATCATGACCAGCACCCAAAGCGCATGCGCGAGCGACGGATGCCGTCGCCAACGACCGATCGTCCACGCGAGCAGGGCCAACGGCGCGGCAAGAAGCGTGTTGCCAAGCGCGTACTCGAGGATCAATTCGGTCACGAGCCTCTCCCGTCGAGGATGTCGCGCAGGCGACGCAACTCCGCGCGACCCAGTCGCCGCTGGTCCATGAGGTGTGCCAACAGCGGCGCGATCGATCCGCCGGTCAGCCGTTCGATGAGCGACTCGAGCTGCGACCCGGCGTACTCCTCACGCGAGATGCAGGCCGAGAACGCGTTCGCCGCTCCGGCCTTTTCGCGCTTCACCAGATCCTTGTCCTCGAGGCGCTGAAGGAGACGCTGCACGGTGCCATGCTGCGAACGGTCCGACTCGCCGTAGAGCCGGTCCTGGACCTGGCGTGCGGTCATGGCGCTGTGGTCCCAGAGCAGTTCCATGACGGAGAGTTCGGCATTGGCGAGGGCAGCAGGCGGCATTCGGCGAGATCTCCGCAGTTCCGTGCGACAGGTGAAGTACGACAGGCTGTCGTGCACAATACGACATAGTGTCGTGCCTTGTCAAGTGACGTCACCCCGACCACTCGGCGCGAAGGCAAGGGGAGGTTCTTTCATGGGTTGACTAAGAAGCGATCGTTTCCTAGCATGACGCTCTGAGAAAGGAACGCTTCCGATGCCACGCACCACCGGCACGTACAGGAACTCAACAGTCGCCGGCGAGACCGTGCGCGCGTTCGTGCCGTCCGCCCTTCCCCCCGCCGGACCGCCGCTCCGCATCGAGGGACCGATCGACGCCGCGTGCGCGCGCGCCATGGCGGCCATCGGCCGGCTTGATGTGGCGGCGAGCCTCGTTCCCAGCACCGAGTGGTTCCTCTACGGCTTCGTCCGCAAGGAGGCGGTGCTGACCTCGCAGATCGAGGGCACCGAAGCCACCCTGCGCGACGTGCTGGAGTTCGAGGCGACGGACCGAAGCACACACGAGGACGACGTGGCGGAAGTCTGCAACTACGTCGAGGCGCTGACCATCGCGCGCCGCGAGCTCGCGAAGCCCAAGGGCCTGCCGCTGAGCACGCGCCTGCTCTGCGAGGCGCACCGGCGCCTTCTGCGGGATGCAGGCACCCGTCGCGGCGGCAACAAGAAGCCGGGCGTGATCCGCACGAGCCAAAACTGGGTCGGCGGCACGCGGCCCGGCAATGCGCGCTTCGTGCCACCTCCAGCCGATGCGGTGCCGGGGCTGCTCGCCGACCTCGACCGATGGATCCACGGGCGCGACCCGCTGCCACCGCTCGTCAAGGCTGGGCTGGCGCACGTGCAGTTCGAGACGATCCATCCGTTCCTGGACGGCAACGGCCGAATCGGACGCCTGCTCATCACTCTGCTCCTTGAGCACTGGGGTGTGATGCCGTCGCCCATTCTGTACCTGAGCCACTCGTTCAAGCGCTACCAGCGCGAGTACTACGATCGGCTCTCTGCTGTGCGCACCGAGGGCGACTGGGAGGGCTGGACCCAGTTCTACCTGGCGTGTGTCGAGGAGGCCGCCGAGGACGGCGTCTCCGTCGCCCAGCGCATTTTCGCGATCACCGGCAAGGACCGCGGCCGTCTCATGTCGCACTCGGGCGCCACCGTAGCGGCGATCCACCTGCTCGACCTGCTGCCGTCGAACCCCATCGTGACGGTGCCGAGGACCGCGACGCTCCTGGGCACCTCCGCGCCAACCGCGCGCAAGGCGGTCGAGGTGCTGGAGGAGCTCGGTGTCCTCCACGAGACCAGCGGAAGGCAGCGCGATCGCGTCTACGCGTACCAGGCGTACCTGCGCGCGCTCACGGCCGACGAAGCGTGAGAGGACACGCACGGGGAGCGGCACCGGGGTTTGAAGCCGTTTCAATCGTGGGTTCACCAGCAAGCGCAAGGCTGGGTCGGGATCACCCATCGGCCTGGGGCGAGTTGATCGAAGCCAATCGTCTTCGATCGCAGCGGCCGGTGGATACCGTGCGGCTATGCACCGATCCGCCGCACGCATCGTGGAGTTCCTCCTGACCGTCGCCGCCGTGGTCCTGGCCGCGGCCGAAGCCAGTGCGCAGGTTGACTATCAGGAAAACGGACATCCTTGGAATCAGCGTGCGGGCGCTGGGCCCGATGCCGAGGTGCCGGGCTGGTACTACAACCTTGGCATCACCGGCATGCGGGCGGAACTCGTGGCTGCTGAACCGAAGTCGCTCGTGATTCGTCATGTGTTCGCCAACTCGCCGGCGCATGGCCTGGTGTTTGCAGGCGACCACATCATCGGTGCGGGCGGACGGCCGTTTCGCGAAGCGCACCGCAATGGTTACGGCGAGGAGGTCTTCGGCGCAACCGGCCCGATCGAGGAGTTTGCGACGGCGCTCGAAGCAGCGCAGGATGCGAACGCGCCGGCCCCGGGGCAGCTCGCGCTGACCGTGCTGCGTGCGGGCAAGCGGCGTGAGGTCATGCTGAAGGTCGGCACGACGTACGGCTGCTTCGGTCCCCGGTACCCGGCCAACTGCGCCAAGTCGGAGCGCATCGCCAAGGAACTGCTTGCGTACCTCGTCAAGCACCAGCGGGACGATGGATCGTTCGGCGACCCGGTGCACGACACCTTCGCGCCGTTGGCGCTTCTTTCGAGCGGTGATCCCGCATACCTGCCGGCCGTGGAGCGGTGCGTCCGCCATCTCTGCGCTGAGACGAAGGCATCGGACCCGAACGCACAGGCATCGCTCCCCAAC
>VGXJ01000133.1 GCA_016873375.1 Phycisphaerae bacterium | reverse complement strand
CGAGGCAGCCACCCCAATCGAGCTCCCGGCGCATCGCAGGCATCTCTGGAAGATCCTGTCGTACTGCCTCGAGGACCGCAGGCAGTCGTGGATGATGCGCCCCGATGGCGTGTTCGATCCAGTATCCAGCGACGGCGTGGACGCGGGAGACCCATCCATGGTTGGGCTCCACCAGAGGCTCATGGACGATACTCGTGCCGAGTTCATGCGTCGCCATGGCGGCGACGAGCGCATGAGTCCCTGACCGCACCGCATGCGCCCGAGCCGGGCCGGCGCATGCGCCGACGCGGAGCACACGACTGCATGGTCAGCGCGAAGGCAGTTTGATGTCCGGAATGGTTCCGTCGACGGCCGTCGGCGCGGGGGCGTCGCCGGCCGCCTTGATCGGCGGCGTGCCTGCGAAGGACACGCTGGGCCGGCTGAAGCCCGAGTCGAAGAGGATGTCGTTCAATCGACCGGGCGCGACGTAGAACAGTTCTCCGGTCACCGACCAGGCGCCGGCCGAGGCCGGCAGCACGACCGGCAGTGATTCAAGGATCATCTCGCGCGGCGGCACGGTCCGGGTGGCGACCCACTCGATTTGGCGGCCGCCTGCATCAAGCGTCCAGCCATCGAGCACGAGCTGGGCATCCCTTTGATTGTGCACGCGGACGACGAGTGCCCACTCCTGCTCGGTGCCGATCGTGGTCACCGGGACGGCCTCCACGATCTCGACTCGGGGTGGCGTCCCGCAGGCTGCCAGGAGCACGGGAACGGCCATCGCATGGCGGGTGGTCAGTCGCATACGCGGGACTCTACACGCGGCGCCCGTGCGCACGGGGCGTACCATCGGCTCATGCATCGTGGACCGGCGTTGATCTTTGCGGCATGCCTTGCGGCGGCCAGTCGCGCGACGCACGCCCAGCAGTCCGTGATCATCCCGACTGTGGCGGACTCGCCGACGGCCGCGGAGCTGCTCCTGCGTGCCGATGAGCAGGCGTCGACCAATCCCGGCGAGAGCGCTCGCTTGGCTGCGGAACTCCTCCGGGACCTCGCCGACAAGCTTGTGCAGACCAAGCAGCCCGGCGTCTACCAGGGCGTGGCCGATCAGGTCGCGGCGCTGCTGGCGTCCCAGCCCGCGGTGCTCGAGCGGTATCGCAACGAAGTCAGCGCGCAGGCGCGGGAGTGGCTGGCGCAGGAGCGATGGATCGAGGTGGCCACGCGCTTCGCTGCCACCGATGCCGGGCTTCAGGCCATGCTGCGGCTGGCTGGCCGCGCGCTCCAGGAGGCGCGCGCCGACGAAGCCACCGCGTGGCTGCGCAGGGCATCGATGCACCCTTCGGCTGCGCTCGATCCTGCGCCGCGCCATGCGCTCGAGGCGCTGGCGGCGTGGACAGCGGGGGACCGCAGCGCATGGATGGCATCGGCGACAGACCTCGCGGCTGTGCCGGGCGCGGCACCGTCGCTCGTCGGGGCGATCCGAAGCATGGGCGAGCCGAGCGCACGTGCGCAGCGCGCCGTGCTCGGCGAGATCGCGCCTGACACGGCGGCGCAGGTCCCTTCGATGCCATGGATCGAGGCCTGGTCCGTGCCGTTGACATGGTCGCCCGCATCGATCCGCAACCAGGGCATCGTGCCGGTCGAGGACATGCTTGGTCGTGACGACAGCGGCCGGGCTGCGCGCAGCCGACTGCATACGGTGGTGCCGATCATTGATCGCGGTGAGCTCATCGTGGCCGATGGTCGCGTGGTGAGTTGCTTTGATCTCCGGACCCACACGCTTAAATGGCAGGCCATGCTCGCCATCGAGCAGGCCGCGCGGAACGCCGACACCATGCTCACGCCCTGCGTGGTCGATGCCGAGCGAGTCCATTCGGTCGTCTCCATGGGTGAGCTCGGCGGCACGGTCTCCTCGCGCGTGACGGCCGTACGACGCAGCGATGGCCGCGTGCTGTGGCAGCGCTCGCTCGAGGAATCGGATGGACTCCACCCCGGTGGTCTGCGTGCAGCGGGTTCGATCGCCTTGGCCGGCGATGTGCTCGCCGTACCATGCCTGCGCCAGAATGGCCGCCTCGAGCTCGCGTGCTGGATGATCGGGCTGGATGCCGAGGACGGCTCCACGCGATGGGCCGTTCCACTCGGTGCAGCCAACGGCCTGCTGCCTGAGTTCGGCAGTGTGACGACGATCCGTGGTGGCATGGGTGCGGTCGCGCATCGTGGCCTTGTGCTGGTCGGCACGATGGTCGGCACGGCGGCGTGCATCGAGGCACCCACGGGCGCCGTACGCTGGATCGCGCGCGATGAACTGGCGCGCACACGCCAGCAGCCAATGCAGGAATCGTGGGAGGCCTCGGCGCCGGTCGTGGATGGCGATGCGGCCTGGTTTCTCCACGCTGATGCGCGCATGGCGATGCGTCGTGCACTTGCCGATGGCGCCGTGATGACTGCACAGGCGCTCGGACAGGGCGAGCCGCTCGGTTCGGCGCAGTACCTCGTGGGCGCTTCGGGCACCATCGTCGGTGTCGCAGCAAGCGGTGCGCTGTCGGCGGTGAGTGGAGCCGATCCGACGGTGCGGCTCTGGCAGTTGCCCGCGGTCGACTTGGAACCGCTCGTGGGGCGCGCGGTGCTCGCACGATCCGCTGAACGGTCGGTCCTCGTGCTGCCACGCGTCTCGCGGGTTGATGTGCATGACCTCGTCTCGGGTGCATCGATCGGATCGATGCCCGTGCGGCGCAGCGGTGCGGTCGGCGTCGGGGACGAACGCGTGGCCATCGCGTCCGAGATGAACCTCGAGGTCTGGGGTCAAGGCGAACGGATCGTGGCAGACCTGATGGCCTTGGTCGAACGAGGCGCATCGAGCGACGCAGAGATCGCGCTCGCCGAGTCGGCGCTTGCACAAGGCGACACGGCGCAGGCTCTCGACATGGCCCGCCGGGCGCTCGATCGGCTTGCCTCGATCGAGGACCGCGACGATGTCCCGGCTGCGCGGGCACGCGTCGTTGATGTGCTGCTTGAGCTTGTGCGGCGGAGTCCCGACGGCACCGAGGCTGTCGACGTGCTCCGTCAGTCAGCGTTGCTTCCATCGCAGTCGCTGCGCGTGGCCCTGGCTCTTGCCGAGCGCCATGCCTTGCGCTCGGAGTGGGCCGATGCCGCCCGCACGATCGCCGAGGCCGTGCCTGCGCTCGAGAGCGATGCGATGGTCGATCATGGTGGTGCACGCGTGCGTACGAGCCAGGTGCTTTCGGTGGCGATGCAGCGTTTGGTCGTACAGGCCCATGCGGCCCGGAGTAAGGCCATCGAGCAGGCTGCGGAGGAAGCCGTCCGACGGGGAGATCGCGCTTCTTGCGAGGCGATTGCCCGGGCTTGGCGAGGTACGTCGGCCTCGATCGGCACACTGGTCGAGGCAAGCGAGCGTGCGCGTGCGGCTGATCGGCCCGATGATGCGAACCGCTACGCGCAGCGAGCCGCGCTCATCGCGCTTGAGCGCGCCGATGCAGGGCTCCCCGTAGATGCAGCGCTGCTGGACCGGGTTGCCGCGCGCGTGATCGATGCGGATGCCGGCGACCTGCTCGCCGTGAAGACGCTTCGTCGCCTGCACCGTGTCGCGCCCTCTGCTGCGGCGTTCACGGCACTTGCCGCCACCGAGCCTTGGATCATCGCGCCTCGATTGGCCCGCGTGGGCGATGCGCCACGAAAGGGACAACGGGCGATCCAGTTCTCCGCGAGCTTGCCCGTACTCGATGCGTTTGCGCGGCAGCAATCGACGCCCGGCCGCGGCGTCTTGGTCGTGAACCAGCAGCTCGTGGGGATCAAGGGCTCCACGCTCGCGCCCGAATGGGCCATCGAGATCGAGGATCCCTCGCCGGGCATCGTGCGCATGCTGCCGACCATGATGGTGCTCGAGCGCACCATGACCTTGCCCGGACGCCTCCGTGGGCTCGACCCCGTGACCGGCACGGTGGCGTGGTCGATCGAGGACCTAGGCCTGCTGCTCGGGCCCGTGCAGCCGATCGCGGGCTGGCGCGATGATGAGAATGTGCTCTCCCGTCGTGGTCAGTTCGCTGCCTTGCCGCTCGGTGATGGAACGGTGGCGGTCCGGGGCGACGGCAGCTGCGCATGCATCGGAGCCGATGGACGCGTCCGTTGGACCAGCAGCCGCTCCTTGCCGATCGTCGAGCATGTCCAGGCGGCGCTCGGCGGCGTGGCGCTCGTCGGTACCTCACTCAGCTCTGATCCTGCGCTCACGCTCGTCTCCGCGGTGTCGGGCAAGGAGCGTGGTCAGGTGTATCTCGAGGGCATGGCCTCGGTCGATGCGGTCGAGCCCACGCTGTGCGGCTTCGTGGTCACGCGGGGACTCTCCAGCACGCTCGTCGAGGATACCGAGGACGGACCGCGCATCCTGTGGCAGCGCATGAGCCCGCCGGGTGCGACCCGTCGGATGCCCGCCATCGTCCTGCACGAGGCTATGTTCCTGGGCCAGCCTACCGATGGTTCGTTCCGGCTCGACCTCGATGATGGATCGAGCACGGCGCTCGATTGGGACGGCGGCATCACCGGAGCTTGGAGCCCCTTGCTCGAACTCGACGATGGATTGCTCTTCGCCAAGGGTGATCGCGTCGTCCTGGCCCAGGCGTCCGGACGCGTCATCGGCAGTGCACGGCTCGCTCCCTCGGCCACGCCTCAACATGCCATCGCCTGCGATGGCGGCGTGATCGTGCAGGTGCTGGAGATGCCAGAATTGCCGGCAGTCCAAGGAGGTTCGACGTTCACGCTCCTCGATCCCGCACAAGGCCTTCGTCAGGTGCGCAGCGTGGCGCGGCTCATGGTCCCGGTCGGTTGGCGGCGCTCCATGCTGCTCGATGGTTGGATCCTCGAGTTCGGCGAGGATCAGTGCATCGCCATCCCAGTCGGGTCGAGTTGACAGACGGCCGCAAGGACACGATAGTCCCGCCCAACGGAGGATCTATGCCATCCATCACGGCCATCGGCCGGACATTCGCCAGCCTCATCGCCCCCTCGCAGGCAGCCCTCGGCTACGACGAAGACGACACTGATGCCTTCGAGGAGATGGACGATGACGACGACTTCGGTGAGGAAGAGTTCGCCGACGAGGATGGCCTCGATGAGGACGAGGAGAAGGACGGCGATTCCAAGGACGGCGAAGATGACGCCGACGAGGAGGATGACGACGACTTCTTCGATGATGATGAGGAAGACGAAGAGGAAGACGAAGAAGAGGACGAAGACGAAGAAGAGGACGAGGACGAAGACGACGAGGATGATGACGAAGATGACGAAGACGACGAGGATGAGGATGATGACGACTTCGATGACGACGATGACGACGATGAAGACGATGAAGATGATGAAGACGATGAAGACGACGATGAAGACGATGACGACGACGATGAGGACGATGACGACGACTGATCCTCGGTGAATCCAGATAGGCACCCGAAGGGCCGGCCAAGCGCCGGCCCTTGTTCATGGATGGGGCGTCCG
>VGXJ01000132.1 GCA_016873375.1 Phycisphaerae bacterium | reverse complement strand
CCGCCGTCTGCTGACCGCCGCAAGCAGCTCGCAAGCCAAGTGAAGAAGCTGGCCGAGGAGTCGCGCGTGTCGATCCGCAACGAGCGTCGCGATGCGAACAAGGCCATCGACCTTGCCAAGGCCGATCCGAAGGTCAAGGTCAGCGAGGACCAAGCCAAGGGCGCGAAGGAATCCGTCGACGACCTGACCAAGCAGTACACCGCGCGGATCGACGAGATGGCCGCGAAGAAGGTCGCGGAAATCGAGGAGATCTGAGCGCCATGCGGATGCCGATTGACCATCCGCCCATCCACCGCCGGGAGGCCTGAGCATGCGCTGCCCCAATCCTGCCTGCGGCGCCCCAGACACGAACGTCGTCGACAGCCGCCCTGCCGAGGAGGGCGACGCCGTGCGGCGGCGCCGTGAATGCAAGGCCTGTGGCCGACGCTTCACGACCTTCGAGCGCATCGAGCGCGCGGAGCGGCTCATGGTGATCAAGCGCGATGGCTCCCGCGTGGCCTTCGACGGCGAGCGCGTGCTGGCCGGCATCCAGCAAGCGTGCTCGAAGCGGCCCATCGAGGCCGCCATCATGGAACGGATCGCCACGCTGGTCGAGGACGAGCTGCACCGGCGATTCGCTCGCGAAGTGGACAGCGCCGAGATCGGCCGTTCCGTCGCCGTCAAGCTTCGCGAAGTGGACCCGGTCGCGTACATCCGCTACGCGAGCGTGTACTACGCCTTCCGATCCGTCGAGGACTTTGCCGCGGAGATCACGGCGCTCCAGGAACGGCCGCCCGTGGGCGACCACCCCACGCTCTTCGGGGAAGGCAAGCCCAAGTCCTGATCCCGCCGTGGCGCGGTACCTTCCGCCCCCATGCCTCGCATCACGCTTCCTGACGGCACCGTCAAGTCCTACGAAACCCCCGTGACCGCAGCGCAGGTCGCCGCCGACATCGGCGCCGGCCTCGCCAAGGCTGCACTCGGCGCCAAGGTCGACGGCACCCTCACCGACCTCGCCGCCACGCTCGACCGCGACTGCGCACTGGCGATCGTCACCATGAAGCGCCGCGAAGGAGGCGTCGATGCCGAAGCCCTGGCGCTCCTTCGCCACAGCGCAGCACACGTGATGGCCGAAGCGATCCAGCGGCTCTTCCCCAGCGTGCGGCTCGTCTACGGGCCGCCGCTCGAGACGGGCTTTTACTACGACATGGCCTTCCCCGACGGCAAGGTGCCGAGCGCCGATGACTTCGCGCGCATCGAAGCCGAGATGGCGAAGATCGTGGGCGAGGACCGGCGCTTCACGCGCTATGACCTGCCGCTCGCCGAAGGCATGGCCAAGCTTCGCGGTGAGGGCAGCAAGTACAAGCTCGACAACGCCGAACGCGCCGCCGAAGCCGGCAGCACCACGCTGAGCTGGTACGCCACCGGCACTCCCGGCAAGGACTGGGAAGACCTTTGCCGCGGGCCGCATGTGCCCAGCACCGGTCGCATCGGAGCCTTCAAGGTCATGAGCCTTGCCAGCAGCTACTGGAAGGGCGACGAGACCAGCGACCGACTCACGCGCGTCTACGGCACAGCCTTCGCCACGAAGGCCGAGCTCGATGCCCACATGGTGCAGCTTGAGGAAGCGCGCAAGCGCGACCACCGCGTGCTCGGCAAGCAGCTGCGGCTCTTCCACATTGACGAGATGGTCGGCCAGGGACTGATCCTCTGGACGCCGAAGGGCTCAATCATCCGCAACGAGTTGCAGAACTTCATCGGGGCGGAGCTGCGCAAGCAGGGCTACCAGCAGGTCTACACGCCGCACATCGGCAAGCTTGACCTTTACCGCACGAGCGGCCACTTCCCCTACTACCGCGAGAGCCAGTACCCACCGATCGTCGAGCATGACGAGATGGCGCGCCTGGCCGCCGAAGGCTGCAGCTGCGCAGACCTGAGCAACCGCATGGCCAAGGGCGAGGTCGACGGCTACATGCTCAAGCCGATGAACTGCCCGCACCACATCCGCATCTTCGCGAGCGCTCCGCACAGCTACCGCGACCTGCCCGTGCGCCTGGCGGAGTTCGGAACGGTCTACCGCTGGGAGCAGTCCGGCGAGATCGGCGGCATGACGCGTGTGCGCGGCTTCACGCAGGACGATGCGCACCTCTTCGTGCGCGAAGACCAGGTGGCGCAGGAAGTGCTCGGCTGCCTGTCGCTCGTGAAGATCATCTTCGCCACGCTGGGCATGAACGAGTACCGCGTGCGCGTGGGCCTGCGCGATCCCGACAGCGCGAAGTATGTCGGCGATCCGGCGAACTGGGACAAGGCCGAGCAAGCCTGCCGCGATGCGGCCCGATCGCTCGGCGTGCCGTTCAGCGAAGAGCCCGGCGAAGCCGCCTTCTACGGGCCCAAGATCGACTTCGTCGTCAAGGACGTGATCGGCCGCTCATGGCAGCTCGGCACCGTGCAGGTCGACTACAACCTGCCGATTCGCTTCGATCTCTCCTACGCGGGTGCCGACAACCAGCCCCATCGACCGGTGATGATCCACCGCGCGCCCTTCGGCAGCATGGAGCGATTCATCGGCTGCCTCATCGAGCACTTCGCCGGGGCCTTCCCGCTCTGGCTGAGCCCCGAGCAGGTGCGCGTGCTGCCCATCTCGGAGAAGAGCGCCGCCTACGCCGACGAGCTCTGCGCCGCTCTCAAGGCGCGTGGCATTCGCGCCGAGGCCGACCATTCGAACGAGCGCGTGCAGGCCAAGATCAAGATCGCGGCCGAGGAGAAGATTCCCTACATGGCCGTGGTCGGCCCGCGCGATGCCGAGAGCCGTGCCGTCAGCGTCCGTGCCCGTGGGATCGAGGCCAACCTCGGCGAGATGCCCTTCGATGCCTTCGTCGACGGCATCGCACGCGAGGCGGATGGGCGGCTGCTCTCGGGCGCACCGGGCTCGGTGCAGGCGTCGTTCGCTGCGCGGCAGGCCTGATGCAGGCGGTGTCGGGACGGTCCGCGACGACCTCCCCCGGTCCGCGCATCGGGCATGCTTCCCCTGCCTCAACCGCCGAATTCACGGCGTCTGCTTGTGCCGGGCCTGATCTTGGGCTAGTGTCCGCGAGGCGCCGCGTGGCGCCATTCTTCCCATGCAGCGGACCATCGCCGAATGATGACATCCCCCACTCGCGGCCTCCCATGAGGCCGTCGCGAGCGAGCATGGACATCCTCCACCCAGTTCGTGGAAACCTGTCATCAGGTTCGCGGTCGCTGTCAGCGCGCCGTGGCCATCACCGTCCGAGCTGACACCCAGGAGCCTCCCATCAGCCAGTTCCCGCCTCGCCGTCCCCCCTTCCAGCGCGACTTCGCCCCCGCCGGCCCGCGCATCAACGACCGCATCCGGATCAGCCCGATCCGCCTGATCGACGAGCAGGGCACCATGATCGGTGTCGTCGAGACCGACGAGGCCAAGCGCATGGCGCAGGAAGCCGGCCTCGATCTCGTCGAGATTGCCGCCGATGTCCGTCCGCCCGTCTGCAAGATCATGGACTTCGGCAAGTACAAGTACGAGCAGGCCAAGACCGAGAAGAAGAACCGCCAGAATTCCAAGGGCGGCGAACTCAAGGAAGTCCGGCTCGGCCGCAGCATGAAGATCGGCGTGCATGACGTCGAACTGCGCGTGCGCCAGGCTCGCGCGTTCCTGATCGAAGGCAACAAGGTCCAGATCGTGCAGAGCTTCCGCGGCGCGCGCGAACTGGCCCACCGCGAGATCGGCGATCAGCTCATCAAGCAGGTGATCAATGCCCTGCTCGATGTCGCGCGGCTCGACATGGCCCCCCGCATGGCCGGTCGCCGCCAGTCGGCGATCCTTTCGCCCGACCGCACCAAGATCGACACCTACAAGCGCAAGATGGCGGCTGAGGGCAAGAAGATCGAGGCCTCCAAGGAACTTCCGCCACAGGAACCCGAGAGCGCCGAAGACGACGCTCAGGACGACGGCGATCGCGCGGAGTGACCCCAAGCTCGCCCCGCAAACCAGACCGCGCCATCCGCGCGGTTTTTTCATGCACGCCCTTGCATAGTATTCAGTGTGCTGTATATTCATCCACCCCATGGTCGCCACCAAGGTCCAACGCCATCGCGCCATCGCGCGCCTCATCGCCGGTGCCGAGCTGCACAGCCAGCACGAACTGCAGCGCGAGCTCGCCGCCCAGGGCATCCGCACCACGCAAGCCACGCTCTCGCGGGACCTTGCGGAGCTGGGCGTCCTCAAGGGTGCAGGCGGCTACCAGCTGCAGGATGGCACGCCTGAGCCCTCCGGCGATGCGCTCGATGCGCTAGCACGGCGCCTTCTGGCCGGGGTCGAGCAAGCCGGCAACCTCGTGGTCCTCCACACGCCTCCCGGCCAAGCCAGCGCGCTGGCCCTCCAGCTCGATCGCTCAAGCATGCGCGGCATCGTCGGCACCATCGCCGGCGATGACTGCGTGTTCGTGGCCACGCGCACGCCATCGAACGCCAAGGAACTCGTGCGTCGGCTGAGCATCGCTGCCTCGCCTGTCCGCCGCAAGGCCACCGCCTGAGCGGCTGGCTGCGCTTCCACCACCATGACCACCTCCAACCTTCCCGTTGCCGTCGTCGGTGCTGCTGGCTACAGCGGAGCCGAGCTCGTCGCCATGCTCGCCGCGCACCCCGAGGTGTCGATCGTCGGCGTCTACGGCTCGGGCTCTCGCGCGGGCGATGAATCGCTCTCAAGCGTGCATCCGCGCCTGCGCGGCGTAGCCGACCTTCCCATCGAAGCCGCCGATCCAGCGTCCATCATCGTCTCGGGCGCAAAGGCTGTCTTTCTCTGCACGCCGCATGAAGCGAGCGAGGCCCTCACGCCGGTGCTGCTCGATGCGGGCCTTGTCGTGCTCGATCTCTCCGCAGCGTTCCGCCTTCGCGACCCGGCGCTTTACCCGGCGCACTACGGCTTCGAGCATCATCACCCAGGCTTGCTCGCGCGCTCGGTCTATGGCCTCGCTGAGCTCAGGCAGGGCGAACTGAGCGGCGCGCAACTCATCGCCGTGCCCGGCTGCTACCCGACCAGCGTCATCCTTCCGCTGCGGCCGTTGGTCGATGCGGGGCTCGTCCTGCCCGGTCGCGTGATCGTCGACAGCAGCAGCGGCGTGAGTGGTGCTGGGCGGACCGCCGCGGTGAAGAGCCTCTTCTGCGAAGTCTCGATGCAGCCCTACGGCGTACTCTCGCACCGCCACCAGCCCGAGATGGCGCAGGAAACCGGGGCCGATGTGCTGTTCACGCCGCATCTGGGTTGCTGGGACCGCGGCATCCTGTCCACGATCCATGCGGATCTCGCGCCGGGTGCCACCATCCACGCGTGCCGCCAAGCGCTCGCGGATCGCTACGACGCCAGCGCGTTCGTGCGGGTCCTGCCCGCGGGTTCGTGGCCCAGCGTGGCTGGCGTCGAGCGCACGAACTTCTGCGACATCGGCGTGGGCGGCTGCGATCGCCGCGGGCATCTGGTCATCACAAGCGCCATCGACAACC
>VGXJ01000131.1 GCA_016873375.1 Phycisphaerae bacterium | reverse complement strand
CGTAGCGGCCGTTGTCGTACGACTGCGCGTGGAAGTGGAAGTGCGAGAGCCCGGTGTACCCGGCTTCGAACATTTCCTTGCTGGCCTCGAACCGGACATCGCTGCCGCGCACACGGGGCGTGAACTCGACCGCCTCGATGCGACCTTGATCATCGAGCTGCAGGATGCCACCGTACTCCGTGCCGCGGTCGTTCACATCGCGGTCACCGATCTCGAAGAGGTGCGTGCGCAGTTCCGGCGACTCAAAGGCCCGGTGCAGCACCAGGATCAGTGCGCAGTCGCCCCAGGTCAGCCGATCGCGCTGGTCATAGAGCGTTTCGCTGAACTTCCCGTCGTACCCGTCGAAATTCGGCGAGTGCCGGCTGGGCTTGATGGTCGCGCGGACCTGCTCGAAGAGCTCCTGCTTCGTGCGCGTGGCAAGCTCCGGCCAGCCCTCCACAACCGCCATCGCCACGGGCACTTCACGCACTTCGAGCGAGCGACGCGTGGCCTCGGGGAGTTTCGCGAGCGCAGTCTCGGCACGCGCCAAGAACGAGGCGCGCGCGGGTTGGACGAGCGCGCGCAGCCAGAGGATCTCCTCCTTGTTGCGCGGCATGATGCCCAGATTCAGCACGCCCGCCCTGAGTTCACGCATGAGGGCGTCGCCCTTGGCGGGTTCGGTCGCGCGAAGTTCGGCCAGCAGCCGTTCCTCCTGCCCCTGCGCCGCCAGCAGCTCCCAGCAGCGCATCCGCAGGTTTTCCTGCTGGCGCAGGGCGGGATCATTCATGGTCCGGAAGAGTTCCGGAATGAGTCCATCCTCGCCGTACAGCGCCACGAGCGCCAGACGCTCGGGCCGCTCCTTCGGCTTGTCATCCCAGCCGGGCACCGGCGAGGCCCACGCGCGGATCAGCGCTGGCACCAGCGCGTTCCACCGGAGTTCGGCGATGCGCTGGCAGAGCGTGCGACGCCACTCGAGAGCCGTCATGCGAGCAAGGTTGACCTCGATCGCCTCTTCGAGTGCAAGCTTGTCGAGCCGATAGAGCCGATCGAACGCCTGCTCGCGGATCTGCTGCACATAGCCCGTCGACACGACGATCGACCTGAGCTGACGGATGTACTCAGGGGTGGGCGCGGCGTCGAGCTGATCCATCGCGCGGATGTGCTGCGTCGGCAGTGCATCGGGCGTGGCCAGCACACCCTGCGGGTCGCCGATCGGGCCACTTGCACAGGCTGCCAGAAGAAGGGCGAGAACGATCGGCGCGGCCGTGCGCATGGTGCATAGTGTACGGATCGGAGGCCGGACTACACTTTGCAGATGGTCCCTGACACGACCCAGATCCACGGATCGCTCGACGAGCGGGTTCAGGCTGTCTTGGACCTGGTGCGACCCGGCATTCGAGATGACGGGGGCGATGTGGAGTTGGTCAGCGCAGCCCAGGGTCGGGTGGTGCTGCGCTTCCTCGGTGCCTGCGTCACCTGCCCGAGCAAGTCGATGACCCTTCGCGGAGGCATCGAACGGCTGCTGCGGGAGCGGATCCCTGAGATCGTCTCGGTTGAATCGCTGAACTGAGTGGCACCGCTACCCGGGCCAGAGCCATCGGTGCCCGGCGCATCACGGGCCAGGCCGCCCGGACCTCACGCCCCGGCCGTGCCGTCTTCGTTGATGCGACCGGCGATGTCGGTGCGCCGCTGCTGCTGCTCCTCGAGGATCTCCTTGGCCACCTCGCTGCGGTGGACTGGCATCTCTCGAGGGAAGTCGAACGCGATTCGGACGCGATCACCCTTGATAGCGGCGATGCGGATCGTCCCCAGCGGAGCTGCGGGATTTCCGATGATGACTTCTTCGCCAACGTGACGGGTAATGACCAGCACTGCGGACCTCCTGCCCAGACTGGCCACCGCGCGCATCCGTTCGCACCGTGCGGTGGCTGACCCAGGCAACACACCCGGGTCAACGTAGGGTACCCCCCTCATTCGGGATTCCCCTCGCCTCAGATGAACAAAAGTCGTGTTCCGGCAGCGGGTTATCTTTAGAAGTCCATAAAAATGCCCCTGCACCCTTGTGAGGTGCAGGGGCATCGACGGAAACGGGCTTGCGCCCACCATGCCTCGTCCCTGAGGCCGCCACCGCCATCCTTGGCTGTGGCCCGAACCATCCGTGGTTCGGTCAAATTCTGGAACAGGCTGCGTCCATGCAGGCGGGTTCCAGCGTGTGCGGGCACCTTCCTTGTGCCCGATTGGGTGCGATCCTTGCGCCCAATGCACCGTCCTGGTGCGGTCGTTCGAGTTGGAGGCAGCGCGAAGCGCTCACTCCATGCCCGTGATGTCCTCCAGCGTCGGCTCCCGGTACTGCGACGCGCTGATGAGTTCGATGTGGTTGCCCACCCCCAGCAGGACCACCTTGTCCTCGAGCTTGAAGAGGTCGAGCAGCCGATCCGGGATGCGAATGCGGCCGGCGGTGTCGACCTCGAGCGCATCGCTGTTGCTGAAGAGCAGCGCCGCCCGCTTGGCGGCCTGGGCATCGTTCACCAATCCCGATCGGAACGGCTCCGCCTGCACTTCGAACTCCCGTTCGGTCCACAGGCAGAGACGGCCACCCGAGCCCGGGGACACCATGATCCGAGCGCCGTGGACCGTGGGGTCCAAGCGCGCCCGCCACTGGGCGGGGATCGCCAGACGACGCTTCGCGTCGAGGCCGTGGATGTAGGTGGACGTGAAGAGCACTCAAGTGACCTCAGGCCCCACTGTACGACACTTCGCCCCACCGTGCAACACACAGCGACAATTTTTTCAAGTCTCCCCCCACCTGATCGATAATCTCATGGCTTTGGAAAACATAAGTCTTGATATTGTAGATGTTTAGGTCATAATCGGTCGACCGGCCCGTTGATTTGCCACGGGAGATTGCATGCTGACCGACCGCCCCCCGCTCACACGTTCGCTCGCCGACCCTGCTCTGGCCTTGATCCCCAATGCCGCCATGCTGCTGACCGCCACCTTTGGCGAGATCCGCACAGGTGTCATCGTGCGATGCGTTCAGCAGTGCGCGATGCACCCGCCCATGCTCATGGTGGCGCTTGAGAAGGGCCAAGTCATCAGCCCGCTCATCCGCGACAGCCGCAACTTCACGCTGAGCGTGCTCCCGAAGGAGGACGCGCTCCTTCGTCGCATGTTTGCACGCGCGCCCGACCACGGCGGCGATCCGTTCCTGGGCATTCCCCACCGCACGGCACCAAGCCGTGGCGTCGTCCCTGAGCGCGCTCACGCATTCTTCGATTGCGAGCTCGTGCGTCACCTTGACATCGATGCGGACTTCGAGGTCTATGTCGGCATGGTGCACCACGCGCAAGTCATGCACGCCCCGGGCTCATGCCTCTGCGCGGGTCCTGTCGAGGCACCGGAGAAGCCAGTATTCCGTACGCGTCACCTGCCCGCCGCGACCACGCTTGAACCCGTACCCAGTGCACCCGTGCGCCGCAGCGCCACGCCCAAGGCCACGCCCCGGCGCATCCGCCCGGTGGCGAAGAAGGCACCGGCACGCGGCGCGGCGCGCTCCGCAAGCGGGTCAACCAACCGCAAGCGCTGAGCGATCGATCGGCGTCGCTGCCGCCTACGATCGTGGGCATGCGAGTGGGCTCCACTGCAACGGGCCTCTTTCGAGGGGCATCGAATCGATTTGGCCTGGACTACCGCGCCGAGGCCGCGCACCTGGGCTCGCCGTGCGTACCGATCATCGATGCCCACCTCCATGTCAACGGCGCCCGCGCAGCCGCCCTGCTGCGCGACTGCTGCGACCTGTACGGGATCGAGCGTCTGCATTCGATGACGCATCTCGAGCAGCTCGACGCAATCCGCGCCGTGTTCGGTGATCGCATCGGCTTCATCGCCGTGCCGAACTTCGCCGACCCCGACCGGCTGCACGCGCACACGGCTGGCTACCTCGACCGGATCCGTGCTTTCCACCGGGAAGGCGTGCGAACCGTCAAGTTCTGGGCGGCACCGCGTGCAACCGACATCGCGATCGAGGCTGGTCATCCGGGTGCGCTCGGCCTCGGCGCCGCCGCGCGCGTGGATGCCGCCGAGCTCGCTGCCTCGCTGGGCATGCGCTTCATGGTGCACTGCGCCGACCCTGACACCTGGTTCGCCACGCGCTACCGGGACAGCGCCACCTACGGCACCAAGCGCTCGCACTACGAACCGCTCGAGGCCATGCTTGAGCGCTGGCGCGTGCCGACGCTGGTCGCGCACATGGGTGGCTGGCCCGAGGACCTCGCCTTCCTGGACGGCCTCCTGACGCGCCACGCCAACCTCTGGCTCGATACCAGCGCGACCAAGTGGATGGTGCGTGAACTCTCGCTCCACCCCTGCGATGAGCTGGTCGCATTCCTCGACCGACACCGCTCGCGCATCATGTTCGGCAGCGACACCGTGACCAGCGACGACCACCTGATCGCGATGGACGGCAAGACCGAGATGGCAGCAAAGGCCAGCGATGAGCGCGAGGCCTTCGAGCTCTACGCGAGCCGCTACTGGACCCTGCGGACCTTCTGGGAAACCCGATGGAGCGGCCCAAGCCCGATCAGCGATCCGGATCTTGCGATGGTCGATCCCGTTCGGCACGGCCCGCTTGATGCACCCGGGATCCGTGGCATTGGGCTGGATGCCTTGAGGCTGTCGTGGCTCTACCGCGGCGCCGTCGAGGCGTTCCTCTCAGCCTGACCCGCGGCGATCACACCGACTGCAGCGTTTCGCGACGCATCGCAGCCGCGGCATGCGCCTGTGCTGCGGCCTTGGCCAGCTCATGGGGTGATCCAAGGAGCTGGGCAAGGTGAAGCGCCAGGCCGCCCACCCCTGGCTCCTGCGGCGCGATGACCCACGACTCAGTGGATGATCCGAGCTGCGCAAGGCATGGCGTTCCCGCCGCGGCGAATGGCACAAGGCACTCGGGGACCTTGACCTGCGTAGCGGCAGTGCACGAGCCATCGATGGTCGGTGCAGCCACGGCAACGGCGGCCTGGGAGGCGATCGAAGCAAGCGCGGCTTCGTCATCGAGCACGATGAGCGCATCATCCAGTTGCATGTCACGGGCGAGCGCTCGGGCGCGGTCCATGCGGGCTGCACCCGGCGCAACGACGACGCGGGCTTGGCGGCCGAGCAGCGCCAATCGTGCCACCACCTCGACAGCCATCAAGGCACAGGTCGAGGAGGCAGGCTCGCCGCACCAGAGCACCAGCGGCGCACCGGGCTCCGGGCTCCACTCCGATGGCGCCACGGCATGCCACAAGGTCGGTGCTCGCTCGGCCCATGACACGCCGTCGGGAACACCCGCACGCCAATCGCCCCACGCCACCACGCGGCCATGACCAAGCGTCCAGCGGGCCAGCCGAGTTGCGCTTGGGGGAAACCCGATCATGCGTTTGGCGGCAAGACCCGCGGCGCGCGCGTGGCCAACGGCAGTGCCCACGGCCACGGTGCGTTCAGGGTCGGCTGACTGCTCCTTCAAGGACGCGACGATCGATCTCAGACGCGTCG
>VGXJ01000130.1 GCA_016873375.1 Phycisphaerae bacterium | reverse complement strand
CGAGACGGTGCGTGCAGCGGCGGAGGCCCTGGCCGAGCGCCAGGGCGTGAAGCTGGTCCATCTCTGGATCGATGCCGATGGGCTCGAGGCCGAACTCGAGGGACCGCCCTTGGTCGCCATGGGATTCGCGGCCGAATTGCGAACCACGACGAATCGATGGGCCGTGCATCGAGGACTCGGCGAGCTCTGGCGTTCGTGACGGTCGAAACGGATCAAGCGCGCGCGTCACGCGCCCACACATCGCGGTAGACACCCTCGATCGCCGCCGCCTCCGCATCTGCAGCGAAGTGAGTCTCGACACGCGCGCGACCGCGACGCCCCATCTCGACGGCTGCAGACGTGTCGGCCAGGATGCTGCCAAGCGCTTCGGTGAGTGCGCGCACGTCACCCGTGGGTACGAGTCGCCCAGTCTGGCCATCCACAATCATGGATTCGAATGCGCCGGTCCGACTGGCGACGACGGCGGCGCCGCTCGCCATCGCTTCGATCGGTGTCAGTCCGAAGCCCTCGTACAGCGGACACGCTACGGTGACCAACATGCGGCGGTGCCAGGTCGGCATCTCATCGAACGGCCGCTCTCCGGTCCAGATGAAGCGCTCCGACAGGCCGGCCGCATCGATCTGACGTCGCAGTCCGTCGACAAACGCTGCGTCAGCCGGCTTGCACAGACCGACCAATACGGCCGTGACGTCGGGGTGTTGCGCCATCAGCGGCAGCAACGCCTCGACGAAGAGATGAACTCCCTTCTCGTGTCGCACTCGCCCGAAGATCCCCACGCCGATCTTGCCCGGCAGTCCGCTCGAGGCCCACGCTTCGAGTGGTGAACCCTGAGGGTGGAACCGCTGCACGTCGACGCCGTGACCGACCACCGCGGCGACGTTTGGGACGAGCGCGGCGGCCGCCGGCGATGTGGCGATGACTGCGTCCATCCGCGCGATGAGCAGGCGCGGAAAGAACGAGTGGCGGCGAATACCCGCGGAGGTGAACACCACGCTGACGGGACAGCGCAGCACGTCACGCACGACCAGCGCGAGCAGCATCTCTGCATTGCGCCGCACGTGCCAGATCCGTCGGCGACCGTCAGGGAGGCGTCGACGCGAGAGGCCGATGGCTTCCAACAGACTGAGGCGTCGAAGGCGGGGTGCGCCGGTCGCGGCTGACATGACCGGCAATGACACGCCGAGGTAGCCCAGCCCCACGCGCGCGCCGAGCGGTGCAAGCAACACATCGATGGTCGCCGAGACGCCGGAGAACCTCCGCTTGAGGCAGGTGACGATGACCTCAGGTTCAAGCGTCTTCATGAGGGCGCCACGGCGGGTGGCCGCTCGAAGAGCAAGCGAAGACGCAACTTCAACGACTGCTTGACCGCGCGGAAGCCATAACCGCCCAAACTCAAGCGAGGAATCTCGAATCGGGATGTCCCGCCGCCACGCTTCGCGGTCGTGACCGCGTTCGCGTAACCGGCCTCTTGGACGAGTCGAACCGTGACGGGCGAATAGAGCCCATATGGGTAGGCGAACGAGCGGACCGCCGCGCCGAGAAGGTCCTCCAATTGCCGCTTCGAATCCCGGACTTGTGCGCGCTGATCCGCCTCGCTGAGTTCTGGCAAGCGCGGATGCGAGACCGAGTGTGAACCGATCTCCCACCCTGCGGCTGCGAGTTGACGAAGCTCCTTCAGCGAGAGCATCTCGCCCGCCGGTCCCCCCGCCGTGCGAATGGCCGACACCACGACGTACACCGTCCCGACGCCGCCCTCGGACGCAAGCGCGTCTACCCCGTACTCGAGATTGTCCGCAAAGCCGTCATCGAAGCTCAGTGCCGCCGCCCCTGGTCCTGCTGCGTCAAGGGAGTCCGAGACCGTACGAAGAGCAAGACCCCGCTGGCGAATCAGGCGCGCGTGCTGACGCAGTGACTCGGGGTCGACCGCGAGCCCTCGCCGCGACGGGTCCGAAGACCGCGGCTGGACCCGGTGGTAGTAGCCCATCAGGGGGTGATTCATGGGTCCATGGCGGAAACGTGCGGACGTGTTCGGGAACGGCCCGATGGTAGTGACTGGCCGCTCCCGACGCGCCAGCGACGTCGAGCGAGGACTCGCGCTGCCGTAGGATCACGCCATGCTCTTGATGGCTCTGATGGCCTTCGTCTGCGGAAGCGTGCCCTTCGGCGTGCTGATTGCGCGCGCGCACGGTCGCGACATCATGCAGGAAGGCAGTCGCAACCCGGGAGCGACCAACGTGGGCCGCGTGCTGGGCCGCGCCTGGGGTTTCCTCTGCTTCGGGCTCGACTTCATGAAGGGCTTCGTGCCGGTGGCCATCGCTGGCACGCAGGAGGGACTCTGGGGCAAGCCTGCAGCCGGGCTCGCACCGGGCCTGCAGTTCGCCTGGATCGGGGTCGCCGCGGCAGCCATGCTCGGCCACATGTTCAGCCCATGGATCCGCTTCAAGGGCGGCAAGGGCGTGGCCACAATCTTCGGCGGCCTGTGCGCGATCTGGCCGGCGGTCGGCGTGCCCGTGCTGGCGGCCTTTGCGCTGTGGTTGATCACGGTGCTCATCTGGCGCTTCGTCTCGCTCGCCTCGATCGTGGCTGCCGCGGCGCTGCCTGTCGCAACGCTCGCCTGGAACGCTCGCACGGCGGATGGCTGGTCGATCGAGGGCATCTGGCCGATGGTCACGGTGAACGCTGCGCTCGGCGCGCTCGTCATCTGGAAGCACCGCTCCAACATCGCCCGCCTGCGCGCGGGCACAGAGAACAGGATCGGCGGCACCGCCGCCGCAGCACGATGAACGAACCCACGCACCACGGCTATCGCAGCCCGCTCGAAGAACGCAATGCCAGCCGCGAGATGCGCTCGCTGTTCAGCGCGCAGCGCAAGTTCAGCACATGGCGGCGCATCTGGCACGCACTCGCCGCGGCGGAGCACGAGCTCGGCCTGCCGGTCTCGTCCGCGCAGGTCGCTGCGATCGGCGCGCACCTGGATGACATCGATTTCGACGCCGCCGCGAAGCACGAGCGTGCCCTGCGCCATGACGTCATGGCGCACGTGCATACCCTCGGCGATGCGGCGCCCGAGGCCCGGGCGATCATCCACCTCGGCGCGACCAGCCAGGATGTGGTCTGCAACGCTGACGCGATCCTGATGCGCGAGGCGCTTGATCTGGTGGCCGTCAAGCTCGCGCGAGCGATCGATCGCCTCGGTCGATTCGCCGACTCCCATCGTGCGCTGCCCTGCCTTGGCTTCACGCACTACCAGCCGGCGCAGCCCGTGACCGTGGGCAAGCGCGCGTGCCTGTGGGCGTACGACCTCGCCCTAGCCCTTGCTGATCTCGAGCACCGCCGCGATACGCTCGCGCTGCGCGGGCTGCGGGGCGCGACCGGCACGCAAGCGAGCTTCCTGCAGCTGTGCGGCAACGATCCTGCGAAGGTCGACGCACTCGAACGGCGCTTCGCGCAGCTGTTGGGGTGGCCTGAAGGACGGCTGCACCCTGTCTGCGGGCAGACCTACACGCGCGTGGTGGATGCACAGGTCCTCTCGAGCCTCGCCGCGGCAGCAGCAGCCATCCACAAGTGCGCCACCGACATCCGCCTGCTGGCGAATCTCAAGGAACTCGAGGAACCCTTCGACAAGGATCAGGTCGGTTCGAGCGCGATGCCCTACAAGCGCAATCCGATGCGCTGCGAGCGCGCGTGCGGCCTCGCGCGCTTCGTGATGAGCATGCCGCAGAACGCACTCGACACCGCTGCCGTGCAGTGGCTCGAGCGCTCGCTCGATGACTCCAGCAACCGCCGGCTCTCGATCGCGGAGTCGTTCCTTGCGCTCGATGGTGCGCTCGACCTGGTCTGCAATGTGGTGGATGGGCTGGTCGTCTATCCGCACCAGATCCGCGCCCGACTCATGGCCGAGCTCCCGTTCATGGCGACCGAGGCCATCCTGATGGCGGCAGTCGAGCGTGGCGCCGACCGCCAGGATGCGCACGAGCGGATCCGAGTGCACAGCGTGGCTGCTGCGGCCCAGGTGAAGGAGCACGGCAAGCAGAACGACCTGCTCGAGCGCCTAGCCGGCGACCCGGTCTTCGCGGGGGTCGACCTTGGCGGCATCACCGATCCCTCGCGGTTCGTCGGTCGGGCCCCGGAACAGGTCGATGCCTTCCTCTCCTGCACCGTCGCTGGCATCCGTCGCCGCTACGCCGGGCGACTCGATGGCGCCGTCGACCTGAGAGTCTGAGCCATGCAGCGACTGACCCCGGACAACGCGTGCCTGCTCGTGATCGACCTGCAGGAGCGGCTGATGCCGACCATGGCCAACGCTGAAGCCATCATTGGCAACACGGCCCTGCTCATGCGCGCCGCCTCGCACTTCGGGTTGCCCGTGGCGCTCAGCGAGCACTATGTGAAGGGGCTTGGACCGACGGTGGCGAACATCAGCCAGTCACTCCAACCCGGTAGCTGTCGGTTCGAAAAGACGCGTTTCAGCGCGGTCCTGCCCCCGCTTGAGGCCTGGTTGGCGGACCACGCTCGCCCAAACATCATCGTGTGCGGGGTCGAAGCGCATGTCTGCGTGCTGCAGACGGCCTTGGACCTTCGGGCGGCAGGGCGAACCCCATTCGTCATGACCGACGCGATCAGCGCCGGTCAGCCGCAGCAGATCGCGCCCGCCCTGCGGCGCATGGAACTCAGCGGGTGCGTCCCGTCAGGTTGCCTGAGCGCCATGTACGAACTGGCCGGCGATGCCTCCAGCCCTGTGTTCAAGGGCATGTTGGCCCTTGCCAAGGCGATCCAGCCGCTGCCGACCTGAGGCTTCTCCCCAGAAAAGACAACCGACGGCGGACTGGCCGCCGTCGGTAGAGGTTCATTCCCGTCGTTGCCGCTCAGGGCGTTGGCTTGTCGCGGTTGTCCAGGATCGCCTTGCGGATGTCGGCGGCGATCGAACGGACTTCCTGCATGTGCTTGCGCGCACGCGTGCCAGCCGCCTTGTTGCCACCGGCGGCCTTGTCGAGGTCGGCCTTGGCGTCGGCGATCAGCTTTTCCAACTTGGCATAGAGCTCGTGAATCATGGGGTCTCCTTGGGTTTGGCTGCCTGGGTGCTAGGCGGAGGCTACACGCAGATCCGGGCATTTGGGATATTCTCCGCCGCAAGTCGGTAGCCGAAAGCGAGAAACTCTGTGGCAAACGCGCCAATTATCGACATTTCGACCGTGGACTTGGGCGCCGACGCATCAGGGGACTTCCCTATCGACGCCCTCCTGCCCCAATCCGGCAGCATGCGGATGGTTGACCGAGTCTGCTGGATCAGCGAAGACGGGCTCTCGTCGGTGGGTTACAAGGATGTCCGGGCGGATGAGTTCTGGTGTGCTGGCCACATCCCCGGGCGGCCCCTGTTTCCCGGGGTCATGATGATTGAGACCGCGGCGCAACTCTGCAGTTACACCCACAAGCGCACCCGAAAGCCTGCAGGATTCCTCGGCTTCATCCGCTGCGACGATGTTTCGTTCCGAGGTCAAGTGGTCCCCGGCGACCGATTCGTGA
>VGXJ01000129.1 GCA_016873375.1 Phycisphaerae bacterium | reverse complement strand
AGCGCCGACTCAAGCCGCTCAGGTTCCTCCTGCAGAATCGGTTCGAGGCGTTGCAGGTGGGGCAGCACCGTCGCGACATCGCCCAGCGACTCGCCGAGCTGGATCACCCCGAAGATCGCCGCGATGAAGGCCGCATTGAAGGCCATGTACTCGCCAAGCGATGAACCGCTTGCCGCGAAGGTCGGCCAAAGCAGCGCGATGGCACCCAGAGGCACGCAGGTGGCGACGACGCGCAGCGCCGCACCGCGCTTGCTCGCGTCGAGCTCGGTGCGCTGCTGGCGACGGAAGCGCTGCAGCCACTGCATGAGCGCCGCTTCTTCGCCGCCGGCCGTGCGCAGCGTGTCGATGCCGCCGAAGAGCTGCAGCGCGAAACCGGACAGCTTGCCGGAACGGTCGGCGCTGTCGGCGCTGAGTCGCGCCTGCGAGCGCACGACGATGACCGTGAAGAGCAGCATGGCCAGCATGACCATGGCGGCGACGAGCGCTGCCGATGGCTCCATGAGCACCATGAGACCGAGGTAGCCGACCGCGAAGGTCCCGCCGATCACGCCACCGATCGCAGCCTGCGTGAGCGCGGATTGCAGGTCGTCGAGGCAGCCCAGGCGATCCGCGAGGTCACCGGCATTGAAGCGCTTGAAGAACGGCGCGGGCAGCGCCAGCAAGCGATGCACCACCGCACCGATCGCCCGCTGGCCCGCGCGCCCCTCGGTCCGAAGCAGGTAGAGCCGACTCACGTATTGGGCGACCGCCGACGCGGACAGCGCGGCGACGAGCATGGCCGCCACGAAGACCAGTCCGCGGAAGTCATCACTGGGGATCGTGTGCTCCACGAGCAGCCCGGTGGCATACGGCACGATCAGCCCGATCAGGCTGGCCAGTCCAGCAGCACCCGCCGCCCACCCGAGGTCACGAACGCTGCCGGCCAGCATGAAGCGCACCAAGCCACGCACATCGCGCACGTCATCGGGCAACGCCGGAAGGAAGACCGAGGCGGTCGGCCTGATCGCGCGCGCGGCAGCCTCGTCAACCATCGCTGCCGGAATGCCGCGACCCTGGACATAGCGCTGCGCCATCGTCCCGCCGGGAACGGGATAGAGCGCCATGGGATCGCCATCGGTCGAGAACGCGAGGATCGGCCCGTGATCAAGTTCCCACCAACGGCCCTCAAGCACGACATCCCGGACGCCGCAGCCAGCCAGCATGGCAAAGACCTGTTGCGGTGGTCGGTCGGTCGACTCCTGCAAGCGACGCGGGATGCGCTCGATAGGAACTCCTGCGAGGATCGCCACATGACGGCAGGCTCGCAGTTCTGCCGGCGAATTGGGGTCGACCGCAAGGATCTCGTTGGGAGTGGCGAAGAGCGATCCGAGCATGCCCCGGAAGCGTCCACCGACCTGCTTGGTGCGCTCGACGCGTGTACCGCGCAGCGAGTCGATCCGCTTGGTGTCACGCTCGATGCGGGCCGAAGCGTGCTCAGCCAGCGCGGTGCAGAGATCCGTCGCGTTCGTCGCACCGATGATGAGCGCCAGCGTGTTGTCCCACGTGTGGAGTGCGAGTCGCAGCTCACGATCCTTGTCGGCGCGAGCCAGAAGTCCTGCCTCGACTCGCGCCATGGCGCCATCACCGCTCGGCACGGCGATCACGCGAGCGCCGCGGCACTCCGGTACGGCCCGCAGCAGCGCGCCAGAGGGCATGACCCCAAGCGGGTGCCGCCTGCCGCCACCGGCATGGACCGCGAACAAGTCGCACTCGACCTCGACAATGACCCCGCCCTCGAGGCTGCACAGATCGATCGGCTCCCGACGATCGGCCCGTGCCGGCGCGGCACCGAGCGTGACAGCATGCTCGACGAGGTGGATCACAGGCTGCCTCCCTCGACGAGCGCTGCGTAGGCACCGCCTGCATCCATCAGTTCCTGGTGTGTTCCACGCTCTGCAACCATGCCGCGATCGAGCACGATGATCTCGTCGGCATCGCGCACGGTGGACAGTCGGTGCGCCACGATGATGCAGGTGCAACCGCGACGGCGCAGAGCCCGGTCGATGCGGAACTCCGTCTCGGCATCGAGCGCGCTGGTGGCTTCATCGAGCACGATGACGCTTGGACGCCGGGCGAGCGCACGGGCGATCTCGATCCGCTGGGCCTCGCCGCCGGAAAAGTTGGAACCGCCCTCCTCGACCCGCTGGCCAAGCCCACCTCGGCGAAGGAGCAGATCGGCGCTGGCCGCATCCTCGAGCGCTTCGTAGAGCCACGACTCCGGGAGGTCCGCATCCCACAGCGTGAGGTTCTCGCGCAGCGAACCCTCAAAGAGCTGCGGGAGCTGCGCCACCATCGCCACGCCGCCGGTGCGTTCGATGCGCGGCCACTCGGCAAGGTCTCGTCCGTCGAGTTCGATGCTGCCCGACCACGGGCGGTAGAGCCCCGTCACGAGCTTGGCCACCGTGCTCTTGCCGCTGCCGGTCCCGCCCACGAGGGCAATGCGTCGGCCGGGCTCCGCGCGCAGGCTGAAGGCTTCGAGCAAGGGCGGCTGGCTCTCGGCGTAGCCGAAGGTCACCTCCCGAAGCTCGACGCAGCCCTCGATGCGTGCAGTGCCAGCTTCGGCATTCGGTGCCGCAAGCGGATCGGTGGGATGGCGCTGCACGTCGTCCAGACGCGACAGGTCGGCATGGACGAACTGGAATTCCTGCGCGAATCCCGCCAGGTCGACGACCGGCCCCATGAAGAAGTAGAGGATCGTCTGGAACGCAAGCAGCCCACCGAGCGTGAGCTCGCCCTGCATCACCAGCGCAGCACCGAACGCCAGCACGATCGCTTGCGAGAGCAGCGACTCGAGGTACGGGGGGATGGATTCGACCGCCAGGCCGCGATGCTCCAGGTCTTGCCGGCTGCGGCGCGCGCGCGCCTGGGCACCCATCACGCGTGCGAGAAAGTCGCTTTCGCGCCCCGAGGCCTTCAGCGTCTCCATGGCTTGCAGCCCGACCGCCACGATGCCTGCTTGGCGCCCCGACTCCTGCTCGGCGATGCGCGATTGGTCGCGCAGGGTTCGCGCCGATCTCGCGATGATGAACGCGATCACGGCCGCCACGAGCACCGAGAGCAGCGCAAGCCGAAGGTCGATCGAGATCATCGCCACGAGGTAGAGCAGCCCGGTCGCCGCACCCGCGAGCGCCGGGAACAGCTTGGAACCCAGCAGCTGGCTCAGGCGCTCGATGCCGCTCAGGCGCGAGACCATCTCGCCGGGGAGGCGATGCGAATAGAAGTCGACCGGCAGCCGCAGGGCATGTTCCATGAATCGAGCACTGCTCGTCATGCACATGCGGCGCTCAAGTCGAATGAGCACGGCGGCCTGGACCGTGGACAGCACAACCTTGGCCAGCACCGCCATGAGCGCGAAGCCGACGATTGGCATGATCCAGCTCGACTGCCCCCGCGCAAGCACGCCGTCCACGAAGACCGAGCCGAGCACGGGGACCGCGATCCCCGGTACCGACATGAGGACACCCGCGAGAAGCGCCACGATGATCGCCCGACCCGATCCACGCAGGCTCGCGCGCAGGGCCGGCCATGGTGACGATGGCTGTCCCGACGGCACGAATCCCTGGGCAGGCTTGATCTCGATGCACACGCCGGTGAAGTCACGGCGAAAGTCGCCCGTCGAGACCTTCCGGCGACCAAGCGACGGATCCATGAGATGCCAGGACGCGCCGTCGAAACCCTCGAGCACCAGAAAATGGTTGAAGCCCCAGTGCAGGATCGCAGGCATGGCGACGCCGGCGAGCTCATCGAGCTCGGCGCTGAGTCCGTCGGCCTCCATGCCGTAGTGGCGCGCTGCCTCGGCGATCTGCAGGGCGTTGCTGCCATCGCGGCTCACGCCGCAGGCGCGCCGGAGCTCTTCGAGCGTGCGGTGGCAGCCGTGATGGGCCAGGACCGCGGTGAGCGCGGCGGCTCCGCACTCGGCCGCTTCCATCTGAAGCACCACGGGCACCTGTACCGGTGTGATGCGCTCAAGCGCGGCCGGGACATCCTGCGTGGGGACGTCGACGCCCATTCAACGGGCCCCGCTGCCTGCCCCGGCGTCGTCGGTAAAGAGGGTCGGCAGCAGCAACTGCACCGGCGACTTCTCGTCGATCACGACGCGAACCTCGCACGGCGTGAAGAGCTTGAGGTCGTCGTCCTCTGGCATCACCCCGCCCTGCCAACGCAGACGGCCATCCGCGGTATCGAACGCGATCGAGGCGAAGAGCGTGGCACCGAGCTGCTTCTGGATTTCCTGCGCGAGCGTGGGATCACCGGCGAGCTGCGTGACGGTCTCGAGCGAGGTGAGCCGCTCATCCACCGTGTCGACCCGGCCCACGAGCACGCCATGCTCGTCCTCCTCGACCGTGGAGACCGCGACGAACGCGACCTGCCCGACATCGACGCGCTTGCCTTCGCTGAGCGAGAAGAACGCCACGCAACCGATGGCCTTGCCCTGTGCATCGTGCTTGATCAGCGCCGGCCCAGTGACCGTGATCGGGATCGAGGCGAAGAACGCCCAGCCGATCAGGATGCCAGCGAGCATGAAGACCGAGGAAATCAGCAGAACATGTCGTGGCGTGACCAGCGGCGCGATGGTGTTCAGTTGGTCTGGCGATGCAGCGGTCTCGATCGCGCCTTCACGGAAGATCTTCTCGTCGGACCCCATGGGGATGATCCTACCCAAGGACTCACCACGAGTCGGGGTGGACGATGAACGGGTTGGCCTCGCGTTCGCGCCCGATCGTGGTCGATGGACCGTGGCCTGCGTGCACGGCGGTCGCATCCGGCCACTGCATGAGCCTCGCCAAGGATGCCCGCATGGCCCCGGGGTCGCTCGTGGGAAAGTCAACACGCCCGATCGATCCGGCGAAGAGCGTGTCGCCCACGATCGCCGCACGGGCGGCAGGGCAACGGAACGAACAACCGCCCGGGGCATGTCCGGGCAGGTGCTGCACCTCAAACTCAAGCCCGCCTCGCCGCAACCGCTGCCCATCGGCGAGTTCACCGGTCGGGGCAACGACAGACACCGGCCGCTCACCCCATTCAGAGAGGTTCAAGGCGGGCTCGCCGAACCAGTCGTGCTCGCTCGGATGCGCCAGCCGGGGCAGATCGCCGAACGCAGCAATCACCTCGGGTAGCCCCGCGATGTGGTCGATGTGCGCGTGGGTGAAGAGGATCGCCTCCGGCACCAGACCCTCGGCACGAATGCGCTCGATCAGGCGCGCCGGCCGCTCGCCCGGATCGATGATCCAGCACCCCTTCGAGGCATCGTCTCCATCCCAGACCGCGAAGGCGTTGGTCTGGTAGGCACCCAGAGGCATCCCGATCACGCGCAGCGTCGCCATGCAGCGACGATAACGGCTACGCTCCCGCCACGCCCGGCGCGATGCCCTGAACGACCACCATGCTCCTTCGCCTCCTGCTTGTCCTTGCACTCGTCCTGCTCGCTGCGTGCGACTCGATGATGAGCGACTTCGACCTGCTGGGCAAGTCGTTCAGCCCGCCCACGCCGCAGGAGGCCGCGGCTTGGGCTGTCGATCCCAGCG
>VGXJ01000128.1 GCA_016873375.1 Phycisphaerae bacterium | reverse complement strand
GCGCGCTCAACGCGCTGCTTCAGGACATCGGCCTCACCTCCGCGCCGATCGACTTCCTCGGTGATGGCGGCTTCTGGAGCATCGTCGCGATCCAGGGCTTCAGCCTCTATCCGATCATCTACCTCAACCTGGTCGCTGCGCTCTCGAACATCGATCCGGCGCTCGAGGAAGCCGCGCGTGGCGTGGGCGCGGGTGCGTTCACGCGCTGGCGCCG
The DNA here is from genome assembly GCA_016873375.1 of Phycisphaerae bacterium. GTDB lineage: Bacteria > Planctomycetota > Phycisphaerae > Phycisphaerales > SM1A02 > SYIB01. The sequence continues at coordinate 5,357 of VGXJ01000128.1, read as the reverse complement.
CGTGACGCTGCCGATGGTTCGTGGCGGGCTCTTCGCCGGCGCGACGATCGTCTTCATCTGGTCGTTCACCGAGCTCGGTACGCCGCTGATGTTCGAGTACCGCGTGGTCACGCCAGTGCAGGTCTTCGATGGCCTGAAGGAACTCGAGACGAGCCGCCAGCCGTACGCACTCACCGCGATCATGCTCACGATCGCGGTCTCGCTCTACCTCGCAAGCAAGTACATCTTCGGCCGCAATGCCGGTACGCAATCGACCAAGGCCAGCATCCGCCGCGAGGAGCGCCAGCTCACGGGCTGGCAGGGGATCGCCGCCGTGGGGCTCTTTGTGCTCGTGGGTGGCTTGGCGTGCACGCCGCACCTTGGCGTCATCCTGAGCAGCCTGGCCGTGCAGGGCGAGTGGTACGGCACTGTGCTGCCGCAAGCCTGGACGGGACACCACTTCACGGAAGCCGTCTCGCACCCGCTCTCCGCCGGTGCGATCCGCAACTCGCTGGTCTTGAGCCTGCTCGCGGTCGTGCTCTCGATGGCAGTGGGGTTGGTCATCGCGCGATCGCTTGTGCGCGGGCGCGGCTGGGGCAAGCCGGTGCTCGATGGGCTGGTCATGCTGCCCCTGGCTGTACCCGGCATCGTGATGGCCTTCGGCATGATCGCGCTCAGCATGTCGTGGCCGTTCAACGCAAGCGTGCTGAAGCCCTACACCGACATCCTCGGGGCGACTCCGAATCCGTTCCCGTTCCTGGTGCTTGCCTACGCGGTGCGGCGACTGCCGTACGTGGTGCGGGCGGCGGTGGCCGGGCTGGAACAGACGCCGGCAGAACTCGAGGAAGCGGGCGCGATGTGCGGCGCCAAGCGCTCGACCGTGACGCGACGGATCGTTTTCCCGCTGGTGGCCGCGAACCTGGTGGCGGGCGCGCTGCTCGCGTTCAGCTTCGCCATGCTCGAAGTCAGCGACAGCATCCTGCTGGCCCAGCGCGAGAGCGACTATCCCGTGACCAAGGCGATCTATGCCCTTGCCGAGCGTCTCGGCGATGGCCAGGCGATTGCCAGCGCCCTCGGGGTCTGGGCGATGGCGCTCTTGGCCGCCACGCTGCTCGGTGCGAGCCTGGTCTTGGGCAAGCGCCTGGGCGCGGTCTTCCGCGCATGATCGCCCCCGGGCGGCGGGGCCAACCCGCTGCGTGAGCGGCCCGCACCACACGCTGCCCGCGTGCGTGGGTCGGTCCTATACTTGCCGGACCATGCCGTACACGCTGATGCCCGACGAGGGCTACGGACTCGAAGTCGAGACGCTGGAGTACCTGAAGGAGCACGTCCAGGGCCCGGACCGCTGGGTGCTGAACTTCGGCCCGCAGCACCCCGCCACGCATACCACGCTGCGCCTGGTCCTTGAGATCGACGGCGAGCGCGTGGCCCGCGCCACCCCGCACATCGGCTACCTGCACTCGGGCTTCGAGAAGCTCGCCGAGCACCACGACTGGAACCAGTACGTGTGCACCGCGAGCCGGATGGACTACATCAGCCCGATCGTCAACGACATCGCCTGGCACCACGCGGTCGAGACGCTCTTTGGCGTCGAACTGACCCCGCGCTGCACGGTGGTGCGCACGATCCTGGCCGAGCTCGGCCGCATCCAGAACCACCTGCTCTGCGTGGGCGCGGCGGCGCTCGACCTCGGCGCGTTCACCGGCTTCCTCTACGGCTTCAACGAGCGCGAGCGGATCTACGACATCATCGAATACGTGAGCGGCCAGCGCTTCCATCCGGACTGGACGCGCGTGGGCGGCGCGTGGCGCGACATCCCCGATGACGAGACCTTCAGGCGCATGGTGCGGAACTTCATCGATGTCCGCCTGCCCAACGCGATCGCGGACCTGGAGAACCTCTGCAACCGCAACCGCATCTTCGTCGATCGCCTGCAAGGGGTTGGCGTCATCGACCGCGACGATGCCATCGCGTGGGGCCTGAGCGGCCCGAACGCGCGCGCCAGCGGCGTGCGCCGCGACCTGCGCAAGGACGAGCCGTACATGTGCTACAAGGCCAACTGGGATGGCAACGGTGCCGACCCGGTGCGCTTCAATGTGGCGGTGGCCAGCGAGGGCGACTGCCTGAGCCGCTACCTCGTTCGCCTGGAGGAGATGAAGCAGAGCCGCTCGATCATCGACCAGCTCCTCGACCGCATCCCCGGCGGACCCATCGACACCACGCACGACCGCAAGCTGCGCGTGCCGCAGAAGGCCGAGGTCTACGGCTCCATCGAGAGCACGATCCAGCATTTCGAGCTGTTCATGAACAACCGCGGCTTCGTGTCGCCGGTCGGCGAGAGCTACGCCGCCATCGAGGGCCCCAACGGCGAGATGGGCTTCTTCGTGGTCGGCGACGGCGGCCGCTGCGCGTTCCGAGCCAAGTGCCGCCCGCCATCGTTCATCCACTTCCAGGCGTTCCCCAAGCTGATGGAAGGACACCAGCTGGCCGATGTCGTCGCGATCATCGGCTCGCTGAACATCATCGCTGCCGAGCTGGACCGGTGAGCACCGGGAAACGCCACGCAGAGCAACGAGCCACACGCCAAGGACCAACGACATGAGCTGGAAGACCAAGCCATCAAGCACCCTGCAGATCCCGCGACGCGCCGAGCCGTATGTCTGCGCTAGCGTGGCCGAGCGCTGGGAGCGCGAGATCGTCGCCAAGTACCACGTGCGCAAGGGCGCGCTCATGCCGATCCTTCACGAGATCCAGCACGAGCACCGCTGCATCCCGTACCAGGCGATGGTCGAGATCGCGCGCTTCCTGGGGATCTCGCCTGCCGAAGTGCTCGACTGCGCCACCTTCTACGAGGAGTTCAGCCTTGAGCCGCGCGGCCGCTGCACGATCGGCATCTGCCAGTCGATCGCCTGCGAGGCGTGCGACCACAAGCCGCTCCTGGACCACTGCCGTCGCACCCTGGGCATCGAGCCCGGCGAGACGACCGCCGACGGTTCGTTCACGCTGCTCGCCATGGAGTGCCTTGGCTCGTGCGATACGGCGCCGGTTGCGCTCTTCAACGAGACCCTTCACGAGAAGCTGGATGTTCCCACGGTCGATCGCCTGATCGCGCAAGCACGCCAGGCGCCCGCCGGCGGCCACCACCACTGAACCGCCATGCAGCGTCGCGACCAGGACATGAGCGTTGCCGAGAGCCTTGGCGCCTTCGTGGGTGCCATCTGGGGCGGCATCACCTCGCGCCCCGGCGAGCCCGCGCAGAAGCCGGCCGAAACCACGCGCACCGTGGCCACGCGTGTCGAGGACCGCGAGGTCGACGGCGTCGTCCTCCGACGCACCATCATCGACGAAGTCATCGTGCCGCCCACTGACGGTGCGGCCCAACAGGACCACAGGACCAACCATGCGACTCACTGAACCCGTCCTCACCAAGCGCATCCCTGGCTGCGTGCCCGGCGTCAACGACGGCGGCACCGCAGCGCGCACCACCGTGTCGTTCGAGCAGTACAAGGCCACCGGCGGCTACGCCTCGCTGGCCAAGGCGCTCGACATGGAGCCGGCCAAGGTCATCGAGCTCGTCAAGGAAGCGGTCGTCCGCGGACGCGGTGGCGCGGGGTTCCCGGCAGGTCTGAAGTGGTCGTTCCTCCCGCAGGATGACGGCGCGGGGCACCGTTACCTTTGCATCAATTGTGACGAGGCCGAGCCCGGCACCTTCAAGGATCGCCTGCTCTGCGACTTCGATCCGCACCTGATCCTCGAAGGCATTGCCATCGCGTGCCATGCGTGCAAGCTCGACACCGCGTACTTCTTCATCCGCGGCGAGTATCACCACCAGGCCAAGGTGATGGAGAAGGCGATCCAGGAGGCCTATGCCGGCGGCGTCTTCGGCAAGGGTGGCCTGTTGCGCCGCGCCGGCGCGATCAGCGTGGACTGCTTCCTGCACCGCTCTGCGGGTGCGTACATCTGCGGCGAGGAAACCGGGCTGCTCGAGGCGATCGAAGGCAAGCGCGGCTGGCCGCGCGTGAAGCCGCCGTTCCCCGCGGTCAAGGGCCTCTTCGGCCGTCCGACGATCATCAACAATGTCGAAACCCTGGCCGCGGTGGTGCCGATCGTCGAGAAGGGCGTGGCGTGGTGGAAGGGCATCGGCGTCGAGAGTTCGCTCGGCGGCATGCCGAGCTACGGCACCAAGCTCATGGGTGTCAGCGGCCATGTCAACCGTCCGGGCGTCTTCGAGGCGCCGCTGGGCGTCAAGCTCAGCACGCTCGTCAACGACTACTGCGGAGGCATGCGCAAGGGCAAGCGCTTCAAGGGCGCGATCGCCGGCGGCGTCAGCATGGGCGTGCTCGGCACCGACCAGTTCGATGCCGCGATGGACTTCGACATCGGCCGTGCGTGCAATGTCCTGGGGCTGGGCACGGCCTGCCCGACGATCTTCGACGAAGACACGGACATGGTGATGGTTGCGCGCAACATCGCGCGCTTCTTCAAGAACGAGTCCTGCGGCCAGTGCACGCCGTGCCGCGAAGGCAGCGGCTGGATCTACAAGCTCCTCTGCCGCATCGAGCAGGGCCAGGCGACGACCGCAGATCTCGATCTGCTGCTTGAGCTCGGCATGAGCATGGGGCTCACGCCCGGCACCACGATCTGCGGCCTGGCCGACGGCAACAACTGGGCGATCCGCACGATCGTCGGCAAGTTCCGCGGCGAGTTCGAGAAGCGCGTGAAGCCAAAGTTCGTGCCCGTGCACGTGAGCGCGCACTGAACACCCCGCCTGCGATCTACCGTCGTCCTGACACGGGTGTCCGGGCACCGGTGCCGCGCGCCGCGATGCAGGAACGGCCTTGTGCAAGCCGGACTGGCGCCACAGGTAGCATTTCGCCCATGATCTCCGTGGTCGATGTCCGCCTCGATGCGCCGGTGAAGCGGCTCGAGGCCGAACGCGCCTGGGTCCAGGAACGCCTTGCGGCATGCCTCGCCCTGGTGGCGGGTCCAGTCGCGCGCGTGACGGTCGAGATCATCGATGACCACCGCATGGCGGCTTTGCACGAGCGGTTCAGCAAGGTGTCGGGCACCACGGATGTGCTGACTTTCCCCGCGAGCGGGCCCGGCGAACCGGTCGAGGTCGACATCGCCATCTGCGTGGACGAGGCCGCGCGCCAGTCGCGCGCCCGGGCGCACGAGCTCCGCCATGAGCTCCTGCTTTACGCACTGCACGGGGTGCTGCACTGCACCGGCTTCGATGATCGCACCGCCGAGGACCATGCGCGCATGCATGCCGAGGAGGACCGCATCCTGCAGGCGATCGGGTTGGGCACGGTCTACGCCCGCGAGGAGCAGCCATGAGCGGAATGCACCTGGCGCTCCTCGTGCTGAGCCTGCTC
>VGXJ01000127.1 GCA_016873375.1 Phycisphaerae bacterium | reverse complement strand
TCGGCAGCGCGAAGATGATCAGGCCGGCGAAGAAGAGGCTGATGCTGTCTTCCTGAGCCTGCATCATGATGCAGACGGCGAGCAGGTACCCGATGAGCATGCTGCCGCAGTCACCCAGGAAGATGACTGCCGGATTGAAGTTCCAAGGCAGGAATCCGAGCAAGGCCCCGAGCAGCGCCAGTGCCAGAACCACGCGCGCTGCGACGAACTGACCTTGCTCCACGCCGACCGGAAGGGTCGCGGCAAGCAGCAGGCCGACGGCCAGGAAACCGATCGCCATGATTGAGCTGCTTCCGGTCAACAGGCCATCGAGGCCATCGATCAGGTTCGCTGCATTGCAGGAACCGAGGATCATGCCGGCCACGAGCACGATGCCGACCCAGTAGTAGATGGCGTCTTCCGTCACGATGCCGGCGGTTGAACCAGCGAGCCATTCGCCAACCCCACCATGCACCAACGGATAGAGCAGGCCGCGCGCGATCGGCGTGCCAAAGGCGTTCTCAGGCGAGTAGCACAGGAGCGCAGCGGCCAAGAGCTGCCCCGCGATCTTGCCCCACGGGTGCATCGAATCGAGGTCGTCAAGGAACCCGACGAATGCGATGGCGGTCATGCCAGCGAAGATCTCCCACGGCACCGGCATGAAGTCACGCTCTCCCATGCCCACGAACAGGTAGGAGACGCCAAGTGCCGCAACCACGCCCAGGAATACGGCGAGCCCGCCGAGATACGCGACCGGATACTTGTGCAACTTCCGCCGCTGGTCGGGCTTGTCGATGATGCCAGCCTGCACCGCCATCAGACGCACGAACGGCGTGGCCACCAGCGTGATCAGGAACGCCACGAGGAAGACTGGTGCCGTCTCGTTGAGGACTGACATCGCGCCTACGAGGATGCCGTCGCCGATCGCTGGTACCGACGACGTCAGTGATTCAGGGATCGGATCCTGCTGGATCAACCCGTGGCCTCGGTGGATGGGGCATCAATCGCAGGCGAGGCGGATCCATACGCGGCGATGGTGCGCAGATTTCGCTGCAGGTGGCCACCCTTCACCTCCACGGGTCGATTGAGCACGAGACCGATGACCTCGGCGCCTGCCTCACGCAACTTGCTGGCGTAGCGGAAGACCAGACCCTTGTCCTGGGTGAGTGCATTGACGACCAGCACGACACGATCGCCGACCCGGTCGGCAAGGAGCAGCGACTCGCCCGCCACGACCAAGGGCGGTGCATCCATGACGACAACATCGTAGTTCGCCTTCAGTTGCTCGATCACCTCGACGGTGTAGAGCGTGCAGAGCAGTTCGGGCATCCGCGATGCGGGGCTACCGGCGCAGACCATGTCGATGCCGGGTACCGCGGGCCGGATGGCCTGCCCGGGCGTGATGCGGCCCTGCAGCAGTTCACCCAGGCCGGGTGTCTCTGCGGGCAGGCCAACCAGTTCATGCATGCGCGGTCGACGGAAATTGCAATCGATGATGAGGACCTTGCGCGCAGCATGCGCCGCAGCGGCAGCGAAGTTCGTGACCATCGTGGTCGTCCCTGCAGAAGGGCCCGCCGAGACGAACATCACCCCCCTGGCCGGGGAACCGCCACCCGGCGTACCCCATGAACGTGAGATTTCCATGCTGAACTGGCGCATCACCTCGCTGAACGAGGCATTGGGATGATTCCACAGCGCCCACTCGGGCTGCGCGGGCCCGCCAACTTCGTCCTGACGATCCGGGATAACGCCCAGGATCTTGCCCGCACCCACGATGTCGGCCGGATAGCGCACGCGCTGTTCCGTGATCTCGCGCAGGAAGAGCAGTCCGAGGACGGACAGCACACCCAGCGCAGCACCACCGGGCAGCGTGATCTTGAGCTTGGGAAACGTGGGTTCGCGCGGCTCGACGGCCGGGCGCATCAGGATCTGCTGGGCGTCAGCGCGGTCGGCTCGGAGCTGGTTGGTCGCGATGCGTTGCTCGAGTTCCTGGCGCTCTTCCTGCTTACCTTCCTTCTCACGCTTGAGGCGCTCGATGCCGGCGACGACCGCGGCACGATCGACGAGGACCTTCTCGGTCTCATTGATTTCGCGGTCAAGTCCCGTCAGTGTCAACTTGACCGCCGAGAGCTCGTCGTCGAAGCGCTTCTCGTCGGCAAAGCGGTTTTGCTGGACCTGCTCGGCAATACGGGACTTGAGCTGCTGCTCGACCTTGTCGAGCGACTCCTTCGCTTCCTTTTCCTGCGGGGTGCCTTCTCGGAAGCGCGCGCGGATCGCGTCATAGTTGGCCTGAGTCCGGTCACGATCGACCAGCAGCGCCTGCACGGCTGCATCGCGGCGCGCTTCACGCACCTCTTCCTCGGTCCCCATGCCGGTTCCGCCCTTGCGCGCACGAGCTGACTCCAGACGCGACTGCGTGAGCTGGATCTGCTGGATCACCTCTGCACGCCGGAGCAGCAGGGCTTCGAGGGCACGCTGGCCCTTCTGTGGGTCCTCGTCATACGACTGGATGCCGGCCTTGCGTAGCTCGGACTTGATCTGGTCGTCGATCGAATTGATCTCGGACTCGATCGTCTTGGACCGGCTTCGCATGGAGGCGTTGCCCGACGTGATGCGCTTGTTCTCGTCCGCCACGCGAAGCGTCATGTAGGTCTCGCCAACCGTGTTGAGTACCGGTGCGATGTCTTCCTTCTCCGTCCACATGAACCGCAGCACGAAGAGCTGGCTGCTGCGCGCGAACGAAGCTGAGAGGTCCTCCTTGAGCTCACGGATCGCATCGGTGTAGTTGGGTACACCATTCTCGAGGAACAGCTGCCCGTACGAGGTCTGCTGGAACGCCGGCGTGGCAATCACCTGCTCTAGGACGCGCTCCGAAAGCATGAATCCGATCTCGGTATTCGCAATGCGCACGACCTGCTCTTCCTGCGTGTAGTCCTGCCCGACGGCATCGGTCCCTTCGAGAATGCGGTTGCGGATTTCGAAGACCGCTTCCCCGGTGTAGAGCGGATACACGGCTCCCATGCCGAAGTTGAGGATCGTGCCGAGCACAGCACCGATGATGCCACCCATAGAGATGCCCTTCCAGTGCTCGCGCACCACGCGCACCGGATCGATGTTGACGGACGGGCGCGACGCTGGACGGCGCGTGTCAACGGCTGGACGGGATGGGACTCGGCTCATGGTCGTGTTCCTCAGTTCACTTCAGGGTCGCCTCGAGCGTGACCGCCATGGCGGCCTCGGATTCGGGCAGGGGATTGTCCTTCGCCAACACCATCGCGTTGGCCAACGAAGCCTTAGCTGCATCCTTGCGGCCCTGGGCATCCTGAGCCATCGCGAGGTGGAGCAGCATGATGGGCGTCTGCCGAACTTCAAGACCTCGCAGCAGCGTGGCCTCAGCGGCAGCCGGATCACCCGCCTTCAGCTGGCTAAGACCCAGCGTGTCCATGCCATCGACGTTTGTGGGTGAGATCGTCATGGCACGCCGTGCATAGCCAAGGGCCTTCTGGGCATCACCGCACATCGCCTCGACGTATGCAACATTGTTCAGCGCATCGAACTGGTTCGGGAAGGCTTCGAGGACCGCCTCAAACTCCCGTGCAGCAGCCGCGCAATCACTCATGCGATACAGAGCGTTGCCGAGGCTCATGTGGCTCATCGCCACCGCGACCGGATCCGTTCCAGCCATGACGAGCGACTGTTGGGCGTAATCCCGGGCCTTGGATAGAACCTCGGGGGGAGCGTTGCGAAGGAGTGTCCATCCGGCAGCGAGCTGGCGCAGCGTCTCGGGATCCTTCATATCGGCTACCTGCCGCACGAACGTGTCAAAGGCTTCGAGCTCGGACTTGCTCTCCTTCACCTTGAAGACCTGGAGCAAGATGTCGAACCAGCCCTGCACCGGCTGGCGTGCCGCCCCAGCCGCAAGGTTCGCCTGATAGATGCTGCGCAAGTTCACGAGGCCTGCATCGCGCTGACCGCTGAGGCACTCGCCGGCAGATCGTGCACCCTGGAGGTACATCGAGCCGCGTACCTGCTCGGGGTAGGCGCGAATCAGACCACTCAGGCTCCGCAGATCCGGTGGATCCTTGGACAGGTACATGCGCGCAGCCAATTCGAGCGAACCGACTGCACGGTCGGAGCTGAAGGCGCGTTCATAGCTTTGGCCCGCATCGGTCCACTGGCGTGCCTCGGCCTGAATCTCGGCGAGGCGTCGCAGCCATACGGCATTGAGCGCTGACTGCTGCACAGCTTCCGTGAGCACGGCTCGCGCACCTGCGGAATCGCCGGTGCGAATGAGCAGATCGACCAAGTCCATGCGGACGCGCGAGTCCTTGGGAAGTGTCGCAAGGGTGCGCTTGGCCTCGCGCACCGCGCCGGCCTTGTCACCCTTGGCTTCGAGCGCTATCCAGCGCAATCGCCCGATGGCTCCACTGAGCTGGTCCAGCTGCTGCGCCGCGTCGACTGCCTTGAGGCACGTTTCGATGAACGCCTTGTCTCCCGTTCGACGGTACATCTGCATGGAGATCTCGGCAAGCGACACATACGGGATCGGCGAGCGCGGGTTGAGCTTCGCAGCCTCGTCGAGGCGCGCGCGGACCTCGGCAAAGCCGGCGTCCATGCCAGCTCGATTCCCCTGCTCCTGTTGGGCGATCACCTCTTGCAGCGCGGTCATGCCCTGCGCCATGCGTGTCGCGAATTGGTCGTTGCGGTCGGCACTGTCCTTCACGCGTGCCAGCAACGCCCTGGCGGCCTCAGGCTTGCGGGTCGCAAGGTTCCAGCTCACTGCCTCACGAAGGTCGTCGTTGGAGGGCTGTGCCTCGAGCAGCGGTTGGATGACCTTCAGTGCAGCCTCGAATTCGCCGCGACCCGCTCGTTGGCGAGCTACCGAACGGATCGTCACTGCATCGCCCGGGGCGGCTTCGAGTGCGCGCGACAATGCCTGCTCGGCCTGCTCAGGCTTGCTCGTACGATAGAAAAAGTCGGCCTGCATCAAGAAAAGCGTCGGCCGGCTTCGGGTGACCGTCGACTCCGCGGCACGCAGCACAGCCTCGGCGCCCTTCACATCACCCAAGGCCGTGAGACCCTGCATCTCCACGCTCAAGGCATCCAAATCGTTTGGATTGGCCTTTCGGATCGCCTCAAGCAACAGCTTGGCCTCGGCAAGGTTCGCCTCACGCGCGCGGTTGATGGTGTCTTCCCGGTTGGCCAGCTGCATGTCTTCCCACTGGCCTATGGAGAACCGAGGCCGGAGCTGGTCATCAAGGATGGTGGTCGGATCGGGCGAGAGTTCGAGCAGCAGTACCGCCAAGCCGCGCATGTTGACAAGGTCATCCGGCGCTTGACGCAGGCGGCGGCGGCGCTCGATCAGTGCACGGCCTCGATCGCCCAGACTTGCTTCAGCCGTGAGCCATCGATTGAGCAAGTCCGCATCGCCAGGATTGGCCGCTGCAGCCTCACCGAGCAGGATGAGCGCCTTGCGGGAGTCGCCCACGGTCAGCAGAGCATCGGCATACAGGCGACCGATGGCTGCATTGGTGGGCTGGCGCTCGAAGGCACGGGCCAGGACCTCAACTGCCTTGTCGGGCGCACCCACGGCAAGGTGCGCCTCGCCGA
>VGXJ01000126.1 GCA_016873375.1 Phycisphaerae bacterium | reverse complement strand
GGCCTGACGCCGACGAATGGGTCGACACGGGGGGGGCTCCTGACGGGGCGTGCGAAGCCGGCGCAAGACAACTCCAGCCGGGCGGCCGAGGATAGGGCAAAACCGCAGCAGATTCATGCCCAAACCCGGGGATGGATGCCGATCATCGCCGCTGTGCAGGAAGCCCACACAGCGTCCGGGAATCACCGTCACGAGCGACCTACAGCAGCGCGACCGGGTCGACATCCACAGCCAACTGGTCACTGGGCACAATGGCGCCTGCGGATCGCCCCGCGGCGATGAGTTGCTGGAGGGCGGCTGCTGTCGGCGCCAAGAGTTCCACCTGGACCCGGAACCGATCATTGATGCGGGCGATGGGGCAGTCTGCAGCGGGGCGGATGAGCACGCTTGAAGCAGCCGGCAGGGCGAGGAGCCGAGCCACCACGGTTCGGCCCGCGGCCATCGCGCCATCGTGGTCGGTGTCCCGCAGCACAATGCGTGCGAGCCGTTTAGCGGGCGGCAGACCGAAGGCTTTGCGGGCCTCGAGCTCACTCGCGGCAAACGCCTCGAAATCCTGCCGGGCCGCCCACTGAATGGCGGGGGCATCGGGCTGGAAGGTCTGCACGATCGCCAGACCCGCAGCATCGCCTCGGCCGCACCGACCGGCCACCTGGCTGACCAGTTGGTAGGTACGCTCCGTTGCCCTAAAATCAGGTAAATTCAGTGCAGTATCGGCACTGATCACCCCAACAACGCGTACGTTCGGAAAATCGAGCCCCTTGGCGATCATCTGTGTGCCCAGCAAGATCCGGACATCGCCGCGCCCGAAGCGCCCGAGCACATCATGAAAGTGCGCCGCCGTCTGGGTGGTGTCGCCGTCCACTCTGGCGAGCGCACCTGAGGGAAGGTCGGGAAAGGTGCGCTCGAGTTCCTCTTCGACCCGCTGCGTCCCGAGGCCGAAGATGCTGATCGGTCCGCGGCAGACCGGGCAGCGCTCGGGAAGTTGAAGTTCCGACAGGCAGTGATGGCATCGCACAAAGCCGCCCTTGGGGAGCCTGGTGTCGCGGTGGGCGATCATGCCGGCGTCGCAACGGTCGCACTCCATGCACCAGGAGCAGTCCTTGGCGGCGCACACGATCGAATTCGCATAGCCCCTGCGGTTCAGCAGGATGATCGCTTGGCCGCCCTCGTCGAGAGCGCGGCGCAGCGCGCGTTCGAGCGTCGGGCCGACCAGGTGCACACGTCGATCTGACCAGGCTCGCTGCTCGACCCGGAAGTCGACCAACTCGACCCGCGGCGTTCGAAGGCCGGGCGCGCGATGTGACAATCGGTGCAAGCTCACCGTGCCCCGCTCGGTTGCATTCCACCACGTTTCGAGGCTCGGCGTGGCACTGCCGAGCAGGATCGGGCAGTTGGCAAGTTGGGCCCGGCGGATCGCCGTGTCGCGCCCGTGGTAGCGCGGCTGCTGATCCTGCTTGTAGCCGGTGTCGTGCTCCTCATCGACGATGACGAGACCGAGGTTGCCATCGGGAATCGGGGCGAAGACGGCGCTGCGGGCACCGATGACCACGCACGGAGCCGGTTGCGCTGCCAAGCCCCACTGCTCGTTGCGCTGGGCAGCGGTCAGCCCGCTGTGCAGCACGAGCACGCGGTGCGCCGCCAGCCTCGCCATGACGCGCCCGCTGGTCTGCGGGGTCAGGGCGATCTCGGGTACCAAGAGCACCGCACTCTTACCGCGCGCAAGCGTTCGCTCGATGAGCTGCAAGTAGACTTCGGTCTTGCCGCTGCCGGTCACGCCGAACAGAAGATGCTGGGAAAACCCGTGTTCTGCGCTCGATGCCACGGCCTCGACGGCGGCACGCTGCTCCTCGGTCAAGGTTGGCACCGCCAGCGAACCGATCGCCGCGTCCGCCCACTTGGCGTGGACTTCAGTCCGCTCGACCGCCCGCACCAGGCCGCGTCGCGCGAGCCCACGCAGCGGTTCCTTGGTCGCAACGCCAGAGCGTTCGAGGAGTTCCGATTCGTCGAGTTCCCCGGCGACCGACTCGAGGCACGCAAGCAGCGCGCGTTGCTGTGCGCTGAAGCGTCCCTCTCGAGCGCTGCCGGGAACGATGGCCCAGGATCGGCGTGTCACCGTGCCCACGCGCTTGCGTACGGCCGACGGCACCATGCTGGCGAGCGTGACGCCAATCGGTGCACCGTAGTACGCGCTGATCCATCGGCCAAGCGCCAGCAGTTGCGATGGCAGCGGCATCGCAGCGTCGTCACGGGCGTGCAGCGGCTTGGCTCGCGCTGGATCGAGCGATCCGAGGAGTTCCGGCCCTCCGCGTTGCACGACGTAGCCATCGACCGTCGCATTGCCGCGCCCGAGCGGCACGCTGACACGATCGCCCTCGCGCACCTGCGCGAGCTCCGAGGGCACCAAATAGGTCAGTCCATCCGGGTAGCGGTCGACACCGCGCTCGACAGCGACCTGCACGAAGTCTCGTGGCCCCGCAGCATCATCCCCGAAGAGCCTGCCAAGCTGGTCTTTCGAGGCCTCGCCCGTCATGCGCTGACCGGCACGGCCTTCGCAGCTTCTGCAGGCGCCGCTTGCGCCGTGGCCATGTCCTGCGCTTGAATCGGCTGGCCTGACTCCATCATGGCGATGAAGCAGTCGAAGAGGTAGTCGCTGTCGTGCGGACCCGGCGACGCTTCAGGGTGGTATTGCACGCTGAAGATCGGCTTGGTGCGGTGACGGAACCCTGCACAGGTGCCATCGTTCAGGTGAACATGGGTGACTTCACCGCCTGCTGCCTCGAGCGATGCAGGATCCACGCAGAAACCGTGGTTCTGGCTGGTGATTTCGATGCGTCCCGTGAGCAGGTTGCGCACGGGCTGGTTGCTGCCGCGGTGGCCGAACTTGAGCTTGTATGTGCGCGCGCCCAAGGAGAGCGCGAGCAGCTGGTGCCCGAGGCAGATGCCGAAGGTGGGCACACTGCCGGCGACCGCGCGCAGCGTGTCAATGGTCGCTTGGACTGCCGCTGGATCACCGGGGCCGTTGCTGATGAAGAGGCCATCCGGCCGGTGTGCCAGGAGATCCGCCGCCGCCGAATCATGCGGCATCGCGATGACCTCGCAGTTCCGTTCGGCCAGGTTCCTGTAGATGTTTCGCTTTGCGCCGCAGTCGAGCGCCACGACCTTCAACCGCTTCACGGCACGGCGCACCAAGTGCTCGCCGCGCGGCACCCAGTCGCCCAAGTCTTCTTCCCAGGCGCTCGTGCACGATGGGCTGACGTTGCTTGCCAGATCCTGTCCGGCCATGCCTGCCGCCGCTTGCGCTCGAGCGACCAGCTCGGCATCCGACACGGAAGTTTCGGTGCTGATCACGCCATTCATGGCACCGCTGGTCCGGAGGATGCGCACGAGCGCCCGCGTGTCGATGCCCGCGATCCCCACGATGCCATGCGACGACAGCCACGAGGAGACATCGTTGCATGCCCGGTAATTGCTCGTCATGCGCGAGAGCTCGCGCACGACAAAGCCAGCCACGCAGGGCTTGCCGCTTTCGATGTCATCGGCAGCAACCCCATAATTACCGATCTGGGGAGCTGTCATCACCAGAATCTGCCCGGTGTAGCTGGGATCGGAGAGCGCTTCTTGGTAACCGCACATCGCGGTGTTGAAGACGACTTCGCCGGTGCCTTGGACTGACGTTGCCCCAAAGCCCGTGCCGTGGAAGACCGCGCCACTCGCCAAGGCGAGGCGCGCCGGAGTCGACGCATGCTGGTTCATTGCCGGCCGATGGTAGCGATTGAGGGGAGCCATCCGGGCCACTCTTGCGAATGTTCGGGGGATGGCGGTACGCTCTGCGACCCGCCGCTCGCGGCCTGACCGACATCCCCACGACCGATCGTCAAGATTGCCCCACGGAGCGCCCCAGCATGCACTGCCAGCCCTTTGCCCGCTTCCTGATCGCCTCGTCCGTCGCAGCGACCTTGCTCGCCATGCCGACGACTGCCCAGGACGGCCGCCCTGCGCTCGATGATCCGTCGGCCGATCAGCCCGCTCCGCGCGGCCGCGCTGCTTCGAACTCCTCTCCGACCCAGTCTGATCGCGATGCCGCTTCGGCCCGCCGCGCTCGATTGGTCACCGACACCCTGCGCTCCGAAGCCAGGGCGCAGGCCTCGGACGGCAACTGGGAGGCGGCCCTCGACTACTGGAACGAAGTCCTCAAGTCGGTGCCCGGCGACAAGGAAGCGCTCGATGGCGTCGAGCAGGCTCGTGCCGCGATGAACCTAGGCTCGATGGTCGGCACCGTCGCCGACGACATCTCGCTGCTGCGTCAGCGCCGCGAGATCGAGGCCCAGTCGGCCGTGCGCCGGGCCACCGAGCTCAAGCTGAAGGGTGACTTCGACGGCGCGATGCGCGTCATGACCTCTGCTCGCCTGAAGATCGAGCAGGCCCGCGACTACCTGACCCCGGGCATGGTCGATTCGCTGACGGTGCAGATCGATGAACTCATTGCCGACATCAGCGAAAGCCGCACGCTGTCGCTGATGGTCGAGCAGGACAAGACCCGCGAGCAGGCCAGCCGTACCGCGCGCGACCAGCAGCGCGCCGAACAGACCAAGCGCGACCAGGTCGTGAACGAGAACATCCGTCGCGTTCGCGAACTGCAGCTGCAGCAGAAGTACGACGAGGCGCTGACCCTGCTCGACGCCACGCTCACACTCGACCGCTACAGCCAAGCTGCCCTTGCGCTGCGTGACGCGATCGAGACCGCCAAGAGCTACCGCGACTACAGCGTGGCCATCGGCGAGCGCGCCCGTGGCTACACCCAGATGTCCAAGGACGCGATCGAAGGCATGATTGCGCCGCGCCGCAACGTTCTCGGCGCCGGCCCCAAGTCGACCAACGGCAAGATGATGTACCCCGAGGATTGGCGCCAGCTCTCGCTGCGTCGCTCCGGTGCTGCCGGCTTCTCGGATTCGGCCGCCGATTCGCAGGTCTTGGCCTCGATCGAGTCGACACCCGTGAACCTTGCTGCCGCCGACTACTCCCTCGAGCAGGCGATCGACGTGATGGAGAAGATCGCCCGCACCGACAACCCCGGCCTGAACATCGTGCCTGACTGGCGTGCACTGGCCGAGGCCGGCATCGACCGCGAGACCCGCGTCCGACTCGATGCACTCGAAGGCGTGCCGATGGATGTGGCGCTCACGCGCGTGCTCGAGCAGTACGGCGAAGGCACCTCGAGCCCGGCCTTCACCGTGACCGACGGCATGGTCGTGGTCAGCACGCCCGAATCGATCCGCCGCAACGTGTCGATCGAGCTCTATGACATCCGAGACCTTCTGCTCGAGATCCCGTACTTCGACAACGCGCCGGACTTCAGCCTCGAGAAGGGCGTCAGCCAGGGCACCGGCGACGGCCTTACGCCGTCGCAGGGCGGCCAGCTGTTCGGTGCGAAAAAGGACGAACGCCCCTCTAAGACTCGCGAATCGATCGAGCAGGAGGTGATGGACCTCATCCAGATGCAGACTGCCGATGTCGGCGACTGGAAGGACCAGGGCGGCAACACCGGTTCGATCTCGCCGATGAACGGCAACCTGATCGTGACCAACACCGCGCA
>VGXJ01000125.1 GCA_016873375.1 Phycisphaerae bacterium | reverse complement strand
GTCCAGCCACGCTGAGGGCCCTGAGCGTGCTCGGCATGCGCGAAGGCGACGCGATCGAGGCCCCCATGCTGACCCGCGCCGTGGCCCGCGCCCAGAAGAAGGTCGAAGAGCGCAACTTCCAGATGCGTAAGAGCATCCTGGAATATGACGAGCCGCTGAACGTGCAGCGCGGGAAGTTCTACGGCCTGCGCCAGCGCATCCTCGAGGGCAAGGACCTTCGCTCCATCACGCTGGAGAAGGTCGATGCATCCGCACAGGATGCCGTGTCGACGTATCTCGATCCCCTTCATGCACCGAGGTGCGTGAGCGAATGGGTCCGGGAGCACTTCGGCATCCACATCGAACCGGACCGGTTCCGAGGCAAGGACCGCGAAGGCATGCTCCGGGCAGTCCGCACCGACACGCACGAAGAGGCCCTTGCCTCGATCGACACGGCACTCAACGAGTTCCTTCCGGATGATGACGCGGAACACCTCGACCCGGCCCTGCTGCGCGAGTGGGCCAAGAAGACCTGGGACTGCGATCTCTCGGACGCCTGCCTCGAAGGCGGGCGGCGCGAGGTGCGGGCAGCGCTTGAGGTGGCGATGCGGGCACGGTTCGACGCCATCGATACTGCCGCGCTCGAGCCCATGGTGGCCAACGACTGGAGCCGTGCAGAGCTGGCCCGCTGGTGCAGCGCCAAGTGGAACCGCCCGGTGACGGTGGCGGATCTGGGGCCATCCCCAGATCCCAAGGAAGTCTCGTCGAACCTCCAGCGGCTTGCCAACTCGGTCTACGCCGATCGCGAAGCGAGCTTCGCGATCGACGCGTGGGTCGAGCGAACGGGTGCCATGCTTGCGGCGCAGCATCCGGAGGCCCTTGAGCTCTTCTGCACTTGGGCCCGTGATCGCCATGGCGTGGACTGGACACCGTCTACGCTCCCATCCAGTGACCCACGCGAAATCCGCGAAAGCCTGGTCGCCATCGCGCGCCAGCGTGCATCCACCGATCCCAAGCACCGCGAGGAACTCACGACCTTCGAACAGATGGTGCTCGTGCAGGTCTTGGATGCAACATGGAAGGACCACCTGCACGCGATGGACCAGTTGCGTGACTCGATCGGCTTCCGAAGCTTCAGCCAAAAGGACCCCCGCATCGAGTTCAAGCGCGAGTCGAGTCGGCTGTACGCCGAGATGGAGCTGGCGGCCCGTGATCGGGTGACTGACCTGATCTTCAAGGGCCGATTGCAGTTGGCGATGCCGCGTCCCGCCCAGGCGGCACCAGCATCGAACGATGCGGGCACGCAGGATCCCGCGCTGCAGGCACCGTCGGCACCGCTCCCCGCGATACCGCGCAAGCCCGTCGACGGCGCGGCAATCGTCGGCCGCAACGAGCCCTGTCCGTGCGGCAGCGGCAAGAAGTACGGCAAGTGCTGCGGTGCCCGTCAGAAGGCCGAGGCCTGATCGCGCGCATGGGTTGCCAACGAGGCAAGCAGTTCCTATACTCCCCGCCCCAACGCCTCGTTAGCTCAGTTGGTAGAGCAGCTGACTCTTAATCAGCGGGTCCAAGGTTCGAGTCCTTGACGAGGCATTCTCCTTCGTGCACCGCTTACGAGCAGGCGCGCAGCAACGGCAGCACCATCACGGCCAGGAGCACCAGCGCCAGCAGCACCCGATGCTGCCGCCGGATGTGGTGCGCCACGGGCGGTTCGCGCAACGGACTGCCGGCGATCCAGTGGCCGCAACCCGGACAGATGTCGGCGTCTTCGGCGACGGCACGGCCGCAATCGGGACAAAATCCAGGACGCGGCCTTTGGAGCCGACGAATGTCATCGTGCGAGGGCCCCTCGTCGGGATCGATGCGATGTGCCATGCAGCGCTCCGGGTACGAAAACGCCCTCAATCGACTGAACGATCGAGGGCGTTTGAACGAGGCGGACGGGACTCGAACCCGCAACCACCGGCGTGACAGGCCGGTACTCTAACCAATTGAGCTACCACCCCTAACCAGCGCCGAAGCGCCCCAACGCCATCGCTGGCGGTGGACGGGAAAGTGTAGCGGCTTCCTAGGGTTCGTCAACCTACGAGAAGACCCTTGGTGGGCCTTGGGGACAGCGTGGTGATGCGCAGACGAGCGATCACTTAGCGTCAAGCCACCGAGGTCCCCAGTGGCTCGAGACCACGATGGGCACCCGCATCGGGATCGCCTGCTGCATGCACTCCCGGACCCAAGGTTCGACGATCGCCACCTCTGCCTCCGGAACCTCGAGCACCAGTTCGTCGTGGATCTGCAGCAGGAGCCTCGAGCCGTCCGAGATCGAGGGCAAGCCGCGGTGAATCGCCACCATGGCGACCTTGATGAGATCGGCTGCGCTCCCCTGCACGACGGTGTTCACGGCAATGCGCTGGCCGAGCGCGCGCTCGTTGCCGTTGCGTGAGTGGAGTTGCGGCACCGGTCGGCGTCGGCCGAGGATCGTGGTCGACCATCCGCGCGTGCGCGCGTCGTCGATGCACTGCTGCAGGAACGACTCGAGCCCCGCAAAGCGCGCCTTGTAGTCCTGGATGATCTCCTTGGCGCGCGCCTGGCTGGTCCCGGGACCCATGCGTCGGGCAAGACCATGCGGCGTGATGCCGTACACGATGCCGAAGTTCACCATCTTCGCCGCATTGCGCTGCTCGGGGGTGACCTCTGTCGGATCGATGCCATTGACCTCGGCAGCGACGGCCGTGTGGATGTCCTGGCCGCTGGCGAACGCCGCACACAGAGCGGGATCTCCGGACAGGTGCGCAAGCACGCGCAGCTCGACCTGTGAATAGTCGCAGGCCAAGAGCACATGGCCTGATGGTGCCGTGAAGGCGGCACGGATCTCGCGCCCCACCGGCGTCCGGATCGGGATGTTCTGGAGATTGGGATCCGAACTCGAGAGGCGGCCGGTCGCCGCACCAGTCTGGTGGAACGACGCGTGCACGCGAGCGTCGCGAGGATCGATCGCCTGTTCGAGGGCTACGAGGTAGGTCCCCACCAGCTTCGTGAGCTGCCGGTATTCCACGATCAGCTGGGGCAGCTCGCTCGTGACTGACGGGTCTTCCGCAAGGGTCTCGAGCACCTCGGCATCGGTGCTCGCTCCGGTCTTGGTGCGCTTGACGATCGGCAAGCCAAGTCCGGGCGTGGCGGCATCGGACGCATTGAAGAGTACGGCAGCCAATTGCTTAGGACTGTCGGGATTGAACGGCCACGGTGCCGCTGCAGCGATGCGCGACCTCAGGTCGAGGATGAGCGCCTCAAGTCGCGTTCGCTGCCGCTGGAGTTCCTCCCGCTCGACACGGATGCCGTTCCACTCCATGTCGGCCAGCACGGCTACGAGCGGCAGCTCAACTTCGTCATGAAGGCGGCGGAGCCCCTGCGCATCGAGCAGCGGCGACATGTCGTGGTGGAGCCTGAGCGTGAGGTCGGCATCGGTCGCGGCGTACGGCGCCGTAAGTGAAGCGTCGACACGGTCAAGCGTGCGCCGATGCGGACCGGTTCCTGTGATCGCCTCCATCGACAGCTTGCCTTGGCCCAGGCGCTGCTGCGCAACATCGCCCAGGCCATGCGTGGAGCGCTCCGGTTCGAGCAGGAAGCTCTCGATCATGGTGTCACCGGCAAGACCTTGCACCCGCACACCATGCGCACGAAGCACCTGCAGGTCGAACTTGGCGTTGTGAGCAACCTTGCGCACGGCCGGGTCCTCGAGCAATGGGCGCAGGACAGCCACCATGGACTCGTTGTCGAGGTGCGTCGAGGCATCGGCGCTGCGCGTGGGAACGTAGATGGCACGGCCCTGCTCCCTGCACGCGCTGAAGCCGACCATGCACGGCGTACGGGGCGGTTGCTCGTCCGTCTCGGTGTCAAAGGCTAGAACGGCACCCCCTGCGCATGCGGCTCGCGCGGCATCAACCCACGATTGGAGCGACGGTGCATCAACCAGCATCGTCCACGCACAGCTTGCCTGCTGCGGAACCGGGGCGGGTGACGGATCGCTGGCAAGACCCGCAAAGAGCGTTCCTTCGGCGCTGTCCTGGTGCGCCTCGCGACGCGCGATCGGCCGGACGGGCGCCGCTGTCGGTGCGGGTGGGACGCTCGACCCCTGCGGCACCGCGGCGCCGTGCCCACGGAGCCACGCCATCCACTCTTGCCGCAAACGACCGAACCCAAGCAGTTCGAGCAAGCCGACGAGCGTGGTGGCGTCGATAGCGACTGGGTCGAGGCGGCTGCGTTCGAGCGACCAGTCGAGCGCACAGTCGTCCTTCAGGCGGACCAGGGTCCGTGCAAGGTCGAGCTGGTTGCGATGCGCCTCGATCGATTCGCGCCGCTTGGGTGTCAGCTCGCCGAGGTTCGCCAGCACGCCCTCGATCGATCCGTACTGCACCACGAGCTGCGCTGCGGTCTTGGGGCCGATGCCGGGCACGCCGGGCACATTGTCGACCGAATCGCCCATGAGCGCCAGCATGTCGACGACGTGTTCCGGCCGGACGCCCTTGCTGTCGAAGAGCCCATCGGCCGTGAGCTCCGTGCCCGCCTGCACGTCATAGAGCACGGTGGAACCATCGAGCAATTGCGCGAGGTCCTTGTCCTTGCTCGCGATGCGGATCGCCACGCCTGGGTGATCCCGACGGACCGATCGGACGAGGGTGGCAATGACGTCGTCGGCTTCGACGCGAGCTTCGGCGAGCACAGGAATCCGCAGGAGCCGCGCGAGTTCGAGGCAACGCTCGACCTGTCCGTCGAAGTCCTCCGGCGGCGGCTCACGGTGAGCCTTGTACTCGGGGTAGAGCTCGGATCGGAATGTCTCCGTGTCGCCGCTGGCATCGATCACCAAGGCAACATGCGAGCAGCCGCCATCACGCACGAGCTTCAGCAGCATCTGGCAGAAGCCATACACCATGTTGGTGGGCTCGTTCGTGACCGGGCTGTTGAGCCCGCCACGGATTGCGTAGTAGGCCCGGAAGAACTGGGCGTGGCCATCGATGATGCAGAGTCGTTGGGCCACGTCAGGCCGCCTCGCCCGCAGCGTGCAGGGCACGCAAGCGGTCAAGCAGCGCGGGACCGGGCTCAGCACCTCGACGCGCCATCACAGCCCGCATCGTCTGCTCGAAACGGTCCCACCGGTAACGCGCCATCCGCTCCGGTGTCAGCCACGCGAAACGATCCACGCAGGCGGGCGGGCGGTCGCAGGCGATCATCGCTCCCGTCCCGAAGCTCGATCCCGTGGTCATCGCGGCCATGATGCCGACCTTGGCATGGTCCGCCACAATGCCGCCGTAGAAGGTGCGCCCGGTTCGCTCGACTGACGAGGACGGTTCCAGCCGCGTCGTGACCTCGCCGTAGGTGTTGAGCAGGTTGCTGCCAGTCGCCCCAGCACCGATGTTTACCCACTCGCCGACCAGGCAGTCGCCCAAGTGTCCATCATGCACCTTGTTGCTGTTGCCATGGATGATCACCGAGCCAACCTCACCGCCGACCTTGCAGCGCGGACCGATCACCGAGTTGGCCTTGATCACGGCCCGCTCGGCAATCCATGCACCGGCGAGCACAGCACACGGTCCGACCAGGATGGCGCCCGGTCGAACGGTGGCAC
>VGXJ01000124.1 GCA_016873375.1 Phycisphaerae bacterium | reverse complement strand
AGGGGGTCGTCAAGCTCGTCGATCGCCTGATCATCAACGCCGTGCAGGGCCGCGCGAGCGACATCCACATCGAGCCCCGGAAGAAGGATGTCATCGTGCGGTATCGCGTCGATGGTGAGTGCGTCGTTATCGGTGACGTGCCCAAGAAGATGCAGGGATCGCTGCTGGCCCGCGTCAAGCTGATGGCCGGCGTGAACATCTCCGAGAAGCGCATCCCGCAGGACGGCCGTATCAAGATGATCGTCGATGGCACAGCGATCGACTTCCGCGTGTCGAGCTGCCCGGCGGTGCACGGCGAGAGCATCGTGCTTCGTATCCTTCGGCCCGACAGTGCCAATACGGCGCTGACGTCGCTGGGACTCGAGTCCGACAGCCTCGATCAGTTCAACCGCATCATCCGTCGCCCCAACGGGATCTTCCTGGTCACGGGGCCAACCGGGTCCGGCAAGACGACCACGCTCTACGCCGCGCTGCAGACCCTCAACAAGCCCGGCGTGAAGATCATCACTGCCGAGGATCCCGTCGAGTACCAGTTCAAGGGGATCAACCAGTGCCAGGTGCGTGAGCACATCGGGCTCACCTTCAACGCCATCCTGAAGAGCATGCTCCGCCAGGCACCCAACGTGATCCTGGTCGGCGAAATCCGCGACCGTGAAGTGGCGGACATCGCGATCCAGGCGGCGCTCACGGGTCACCTGGTGTTCAGCACGCTGCACACCAACGATGCCCCCAGCTCCGTGACCCGTCTCATCGACATGGGCGTGAAGCCGTTCCTCGTGGCGAGCTCGATCCAGGCGGTGCTGGGCCAGCGGCTGGTGCGTTGCCTGCACACCTGCAAGGTGCACAATCCCAACCCCGATCCCAAGTTCATGAAGCTCGTCGGCCTGACGCAGGCTGATGTGGACTCGGGACAGATCATGGGCCCGGGTACCTGCGCGGAGTGCATCGGCGGCTACCGCGGCCGTCGGGCGATCTTCGAGATGATGATGATGAACCAGGAGATCCGCGATCTGGCGTTCCAGCGCTCGGGGGTCGCAAAGATCCGCGCGGCAGCCATCCGCGGCGGCATGCGCACGCTCGTCGGCGATGGGCGACTGAAGATCCTCAAGGGCATCACGACACCCGAAGAAGTGGCGAAGCTCGCACAGGTCGACAGCGTCGACGCGTGAGTCGCCTGCGACAGATCAGCTGAACCCACAGACGAAGGAGCAGACCAGTCATGTCAGGCGGCGAAGAAACCACCAAGGCCGGCGGGCTCGGCAACACAAGCTCGATCCAGATCGACCGAATTCTCGACACCTGCATCCGGCAGGGCGCGAGCGATGTCCACTGCAGCATCGGTCGCCCCCCGACCCTGCGCTTACATGGCCGCTTGCGCAACCTCGCGACCAAGGTGCTCGAACCCGATGACACCGTGGCGCTCATGAAGAGCATCACCCCCGAGAAGAACCAGCAGGAGCTGCAGGAGAAGGGGACGACCGACTTCGGCTTTGCCTTCGGCGACCAGGCCCGCTTCCGTGTGAGCGTCTTCCGCCAGCGAGGTTCGCTCAGCCTGGTGTTGCGCCAGATCCCCAACAAGCTGCTCACCTTCGAGCAGATCGGGCTGCCGCCCCTGGTGCAGGACCTGCTGCGTCGCCCGCGTGGCCTGTTCATCATCACGGGCCCGACCGGCTCCGGCAAGACGACATCGCTTGCCACGATGATCGATTACATCAACCAGACGCTCGAGCGGCACATCGTCACGATGGAAGACCCGATCGAGTATTACCACTACCACAAGAAGTCCGTGGTGAACCAGCGTGAGATCGGGCACGACACCCCGACCTTCGCCGAGGGTCTCCGGCGCGTGCTTCGTCAGGACCCCGACTGCATCCTCGTCGGCGAAATGCGTGACCTTGAGACGATCGAGGCCGCCATCCGGGCGGCCGAAACGGGCCACTTGGTCTTCGCCACCCTCCACACGACCGGTGCGGCGGGAACCATCAACCGCATCATCGACGCCTTCCCGACCAACCAGCAGGAACAGGTCCGCGTCCAGCTGTCGACCAGCCTTCTGGCCATCATCAGCCAGGTACTCTGCGCACGGTGCGATAAGCCGGGCCGGGCGGCCGCCTACGAGTTCCTGGTGGTCACGCCCGCCATCTCGAACCTGATCCGCGAGAACAAGACCTTCCGAATCGACAGCGCCATCCAGACTGGCAAGAAGTTCGGCATGCAACTGCTGGATGACCACCTTTGGAAGCTCTACTCCGAGGGCAAGATCGACGCGGAGGAGATGATCGAGAAGTGCCGCAATCCTGGTGACCTCACTGACAAGGTCCATAAGTCAGGCGGCGCCGTTGGCCGTGCCGAACTCGACGCCGAGCACTCAACCTGAGTTTCCGTGCCACCTTGGTTCCGGCGAGTAGCCGGGCTGACCATGACGGGCTGACCATGACCTAGCCCCGACGGATCCAAGGTGTCACGATTCTTTTTGCGCTCTGACAGGGCTTTACCGGCACCCGAGCGCGTACCTTACTTGAAGCCGGACGAGGATCGCCCATGACCGTCACCATCCCCCCGATCGATGCCGAAAAGGATCTGAAGGGCCGAAACATCGGCCGAATCCTTGTCAAGCTGGGCAAGATCACCGTTGCACAGCGCGACCTCGCGCTGGCCAAGCAGGCCAAGGACAACGCAGCCGGGACCAAGCGCAAGCTGGGTGAGGTGCTTGTGGAACAGGGCTTGATCGAGCAGATCGATGTTGAAGCGGCGCTCGCTGGCAAGGCCGGCTTGAACTATGTCGACCTGACTGGATTCGAACCCGCCTCCGATCTCCTCTCAGCCCTGCCTGCGGAAACGGTGAAGAACCTCTGCGTGCTCCCCATCCGGGTCGAGCTCGATGAGCGTGGCCGCAAGACCGTGACGTTGGCCATCAAGAGCGCGAGCAACTTCGCGGCCCTCGATACGGCACGCACGCTGCTGGCGGGCATCCGCATCGTGGGCGTGGTGGCCCCGGCGGAGCAAGTCGACAAGCTCGTCCAAGAGCACTTCGCAGGCCGGGCCGGCACTGAGCGCAACCGTGACGTGCTGCTCGAGGCTGCTTCCAAGGGTGCCCTTGCCCGCACGGCTGGTCGTGGCGACAGCCTTGACCTGTCCACGGCCGAGGCTGCTGCCAACGACAACTCGATCGTCGGTCTCGTCAACGGCTACCTCATGGACGCCATCAAGGACAAGGCCAGCGACATCCACATGGAGCCGTTCGAAGACGAGTTCCGCGTGCGCTACCGCATCGACGGCGTGCTCTACGAACTCACGCCGCCGCCCAAGCAGCTCGCCATGGCCATCGTGTCGCGCGTCAAGGTCATCGCCAAGCTGAACATCGCCGAGCGCCGCCTGCCGCAGGACGGCCGCGTCGAGATGAATGTCGATGGCAACCCGATCGACCTTCGTGTCGCCGTGCTTCCCACCGTGCACGGTGAGAGCGTCGTGATGCGCGTGCTGGACCGCGGCAACGTTCAGCTCTCACTCGACCGCGTGGGCCTGCGCGACGACGACCGCGCGAAGATGGATGTTCTGATCAACAAGCCCAACGGCATCGTGCTCGTCACGGGCCCGACCGGCTCCGGCAAGACCACCACGCTGTACGCGGCGCTGCAGACGATCAACGATCCGTCCATCAAGATCCTGACGGCCGAGGACCCGGTCGAGTACGACATCGATGGCCTGATCCAGTGCGGGGTCAATCACGACCAGGAGCTGACATTCGCGAGGTTGCTCCGCAGCTTCCTCCGTCAGGATCCCGACGTGATCCTCGTCGGCGAAATCCGCGACCTCGAAACGGCGCAGATTGCGATTCAGGCCAGCCTCACCGGCCACTTGGTGTTCAGCACGCTGCACACCAACGATGCACCGAGCTCGATCCTGCGTCTCCTGGACCTGGGCGTGGAGAGCTTCCTGCTCACGGCCACGCTCGAGGCTGTGGTGGCCCAGCGCCTGGTGCGCCGCATTTGCCAGTCGTGCAAGGAGGAGTTCGCTCCCAACGACGCGCTTGCGATGGAACTGGGCATGCGCCTGGCCGACCTCGGTGGCCGGAACTTCTACCGAGGCCGCGGCTGCGATGCCTGCCGCAAGGCTGGCTACAAGGGCCGCATGGCGCTCTACGAGATCATGGTGATGGATGATGACCTGCGCGAGCTGGTCATGCAGCAGGCGAGCACCGCGGTGCTCCGTGCCGAGTGCCGCAAGCGCGGCATGCGCACGCTCCGCGAGAGCGGTCTGCTCGGCATCTACGAAGGCCAGACGACGATCGACGAAGTCATCCGCGAAACGATGAACGACGAGTGACAGCTGTCCCGGCCCGCCGCGGCTGGGCACGAAAGGACCGAGCATGCCGACCTTTGCGTACGAAGCCATGACCCCACAGGGCAAGCAGGCCAAGGGCACGCTGGAGGCGAAGACCTCCGACGATGCGCTCGCGCAGCTGCGCCAGCAGGGCGTTTTCCCGACCAGCGTCCGCGAGCAGAAGACCAAGGGTGGCCCGACCACCGCCACCGAGGCAGCGGGCAAGAAGAAGAAGAAGGGCTTCAGCTTGTCGCTCGGCGGGGTCAGCACGAAGAACCTCACGCTCTTCACGCGCCAGCTGAGCACGCTGCAGGATGCAGGCCTCCCGCTCCTACGCAGCCTCCAGATCCTTGAGATGCAGCAGAAGCCTGGCAAGCTCAAGCGCACGCTCTCGGATGTCTGCGAGGACGTCATGAGCGGCGAGACGCTCTCCAACGCCATGGGCAAGCACCAGAAGGTGTTCAGCCGGCTCTATGTCAAGATGGTGGCTGCCGGCGAGGTCGGCGGCGTGCTCGACGTCATCCTCCAGCGCCTGGCGGAGTTCATGGAGAAGGGCGAGCGCCTGAAGCGGCGCATCAAGGGCGCCATGATCTATCCGGCGGTCGTCATCTCGATCGCCGTCGCGATCGTGACCGGGATCATGTACTTCGTCATTCCCAAGTTCCAGGAGATCTTCAACGACTTCGATGTGAAGCTCCCGGGCCTGACGATCTTCCTGATCAACGCGAGTAAGTGGGTCGCGGGGCAGGAGCCGGGCCAGCAGGTGCCCGGGGTGGTGTGGATCATCTTCAGCCCGGTGCTGGTCTTCATGTTCTTCAAGCTGCTCCGGAAGACGCAGTTCGGCAAGGCGGGCACCGACATCATCGCAGCAAAGCTCCCGGTGATCGGGACCTTGATCAAGAAGACCGCGGTCGCACGCTTCACCAGGACGCTGGGCACGCTGGTCGCAGCGGGCGTGCCGATCCTCGAGGCGATCCTGATCACTCGTGATACGAGCGGGAACTACATCTACGAGAAGGCCCTGACCAAGGTCCACGACTCGATCAGGGAAGGCGAGAGCTTCGCGGGCCCGCTGCGCGAGAGCAAGGTCTGCGACTCAATCGTGGTCAACATGATCGATGTCGGCGAGGAAACCGGGGACCTTGACCTGATGCTCATGAAGATCGCCGACAACTACGACGAAGAAGTCGATGTTGCGGTGGCGAGTCTCCTCAGCCTGCTGGAACCGTTCATGGTGGTCATCCTCGGTGGCATCGTCGGCACGATCGTGCTGGCGCTCTTCCTGCCACTGGTCGCC
>VGXJ01000123.1 GCA_016873375.1 Phycisphaerae bacterium | reverse complement strand
CTCGATGACCTTGCGGTCGATGTCGCGGGTGATGAACACCAGTCGGGACACACGCTCTGCATCGGGCCATGCGGGAAGACGGGCGGGCGGATGCAGGAGGTGCTGCACACCATGCAGCACCACCGGCGCGTCTTCGCCGCGCACGTTCAGCACGGCCTTCATGCGTAGCATGTCGGACCCCATGAAGGCGCGCATCACTTCCAGCCAATCATCCAGCGCGGCCGGATCGATGGGCTCCTTCACCGAGAAGCAGAAGGCTCGGATGTGGTCATCGTGCCGGTTGACGTCGTGGTGATCGTGTTGCCCGTGTGTATCGCCGCCTTCGTGGCCATGCTCGTGCCCATGTTCGTGCTGGTGTCCGTGCTCGTGCTCTTGCTGATCGGCGAGAGCCTCCATTCGCAACCAGCGCGACACGTCGGGCATCTTGCCGTCGGCATTGAACAGGCCCAGCCTGAGCACGGACTCCGGCTCCACGACACCTCGTGGCGCCAGCCATTGGCGGGCGGACGGATTGATCCGATGCAGACGCGCTATCGTGGCTTGCCGCAGCGACGCATCCGCAAGGTCCTCCTTGGTCAGGAGCAGCGCATCGGCCACGGCCACCTGCTTGATCGCCTCCGGATGAGCATCCAGGGTGGTGTTGCCGGTGGCAAGGTCGACGGTGCACACCACGCCATCGAGCCGGTATCGCGCGGCGATGAAGCGATCCGTCATCAGGGTGTGCAGGATCGGCGCGGGGTCTGCGAGGCCCGTGGTTTCGATCACCAACCGATCGAATAGACGCACGCCTTCGCGAGAGAAACGCCATACCGCATCGCGCAGCGTCTTGACCAGGTCGCCTCGAATGGTGCAGCACAGGCAGCCGCTGTTCATCTCCACAACGATGTCCTCGGCACTATGGGCCACCAGCAGGTGGTCCAGTCCGATCTGCCCGAACTCGTTGATGACCACCAGCGTTCGTGCCATCTCGGGGCGCTGCACCAGTGCGTTGAGCACGGTCGTCTTGCCGCTGCCGAGAAAGCCGGTCAACAGCGTGACGGGAATCAGGGCATTGGCCTCGGCACTCGGCGGGCGTGTGGTCACCGCGCCTCCCAGCCCTTCGATACCCGGGCCATCGCGTCGTGCGCATGCAGACTCTCCCAGTGCGTCACGCGCACGCAGTACGCATCGAACCTGCCGGCCAGTGCCTGCTGCAACCGGTGCGCTGCATCTTCGACATACATCAGGTTCTGTCCGTTCAAGCGTGCAAAGGCTTGCTCGTCGGCCTGTTTGTCTGCCGTCTGCACCGGTGTGCCAAGCGCCGACTCGGCCAGGTCGACCAGTTCACGCAGTGCCAATCGGGCCGTGTCGCCCTGGTGGCGTACGCCGATCTGCGCCTCGCTTCGTTTGCTGTGCGGTGTGGCGAAACTTGCGTTTTCAAGCAGCCAGTCGGCCGCATCCTGTACCGATACCGTCGCTGCTTCTGAAAACCGCGCGCTGAACGCCTGCTGAACCAGTTGCCGCGAGAGGGCCGCTGAGCAGGGGCAGGTGGACGAGTACGTCACCGTCACCCAGGTGTCGAGCTCGAACGCGCCCGCATCCCAGCGCGCTTCCACCTTCACCGGATAGGACCGCCACCCGCCCAGATCCGGGGTGACCAGAGCTGGGCGCAGAAGCGTCAGATCGAACTCCAGGCACAGGCGTGCCTTCCGTGAATCACAGGTCTCGTGACTGACGATGCACTGCTGCAGCAAGGCGCGCAGCGCTCGTGGTGTCAGCGACTGGTCGGCAGCGAAGGCATCCAGCACGGCATGCAGGCGTGACATGTGGATGCCCTTGACATGCGGTCTCGGCAGATCGACGCACACCTCCGCCCGCGCCTGAACCGGGCTCAGGGCACCCGGCTCACTCAGAGACAAGGGCAGGTCGATGCCGGACATGCCGACCTCATCCAGCGTGCAAAGAATGGCGGACGGCTCATCGACGGCAACGTCGGGCAGGCGAGCGTTCATCGAGATCTCTTTGTCATTTGCGTGAAGCCACGTGATCGGGTTCGGCGCAAGCAGGCAGGCGAGCGAGGATGCCCTCGCGCAAGCGCTCGGGCCGGGCGGCGCGGGCCAGAGAACCATCAGCGCTGGCCTGGTGCAGCGCAGCGCAGGCGAGTACCTGCTCGGCGCTCGCGTCGTCGGCCGGCAGGTCGCCGAACATATAGGTGAACTTGCCGGGGGCCTGCAGCGCCACCGTGCAGTGCCTGCGGCAGCCGCTCATGCATTCGACGGGGCGGATCGGGAAGCTCAGGTCGTCACGCAAGGCCAGGTTCTCGATGGCCTCGAGCAATGCAAGGCCGGGGCGTGGTACGTCGCGCGGCAACGCGTCCGGGCGGCAGAGCACGCAGACGAGAATCTCGGTGTTCATGAATGACGTTCCTTGTGGGGTGGCCAGATGGCATCCAGCACCAGGACCAGACGGGCCACCCCGGTGCCGGCGATCCGGGGCGAGCGGTGAACGACGCCCTCGTCCTGCGGCTGCCCGGGCCAGCCACAACCCTTGAACAGGGCCACGCCGGCGGCCTGGAGTGGCATGGCCTGCGGTGCCTCGTCGTCAGGCCGTGACAGCACGGCGGCGCCGAGTGTCGGTGGCACCCACTGCGTGCCCGGGCCTCGATAGGTGCAGATCAGCCGCAGCGGCACGCAGTCACGGTGCCAGCGGCGGCAGGCGTCGCCAGTGATCGCCTCCAGACGCAGGCGCACGCGCGGGGCTTGCGCGTATGCGGCGAACATGGCTGTCAGGCGGGCCACGTCGGCTGCCAAGCTCAGGCGCTCAGGTCCGCACGGGGTACCACGGGCGTCGAAGCTCGCGTCGAGCGTCGCTGCGGCATCCTCGGGCGAAAGCTCCAGCCGGCAGGCGGGCCATGCGTCGACCGGCAGGGACTCGAGCCAGCCCGCCCAGGCCGGGTCCGGGTCGCGTTGCCACACCGCCAGCTCGACGCCGGACTGGTTCACCGCTTCCAGCACATCGGCGTCGCGCCCGATACACACGAGCGCCGCTGCTTGCGCAGTTTCTGTAGACGTCATCACAAGATCGTCGGGTTCGGCGCGTCGCCGTACACCACGCGCGGGTCGAATGTCTTGCCGTCCTCCGTGAAGCGCAGAGTGCCAGTGTCGGGGTCGATGGCGCGGTAGAAGCAGCTGCGGTAGCCCACATGGCAACTCGCCGGCGGGCTGTCGGTGCCGGGCAACACCTGCACGCGCAGCCACAATGCGTCCTGGTCGTCGTCGATACGCAGTTCGACCAGACGCTGGACGAGGCCGCTGACCGCGCCCTTGTGCCAAAGCATCTGGCGGCTGCGGCTCCAGTAGTGTGCCTCGCGTGTGGCGAGCGTGCGCTGCAGCGCCTCGGCGGTCATCCAGCCCAGCATCAACACCTCGCCGCTGGTGGCGTCGGTGGTGATGCAGGGCAGCAGGCCGTCGGGGCCGAACTTGGGGGCGAGTTCAAGGCTTTCTTCGACCTTTTCGATAGAACGGCGGGTGGCCAAGGCGGTCATGGGATCCTGAAGTTAAAGTGGAGGGATGCTCAAGTGGCGGCTGGGCTGCGCCGCCAAAGCAAGCCGATGACAAAGGCTGCACCGATGCTGGCGATGACGATGCCCACAGGCAGTTCCTGGGGGGCCATGAGGACACGCGCCAACAAGTCGCTGCCCAACAGCAGCACGGCGCCCAGCAGTGCGCAGGCGGGCACCAGCGTGGCATGCAACAAACCGGCTGAACGCCGCATCAGGTGCGGCACCATCAGCCCGACGAAGCCGATGACACCGGCGAGGGCCACGCAGCAAGCCGTTGCAAGGGCCGTGATGATGAGGACCTGCCTGCGCAGACGCTGCGGCGCCACGCCCAGGCTGTGGGCCACCTCGTCGCCGGCCAGCAAGGCGTCCAGCGCGCGGTGCCGCAGCGCCACGAACAGGGCCAGTGCCCCAAATCCGACCAGGGCCAGCAGCAGGTTGTCCCAGCGCGCCAGGCCCAGCCCCCCCAGGGACCAGAACAGCACCGAGTGCGCCGCACGCTGGTCACCGGCAAACACCAGCACATGGGTCAGGGCACCGAACAGGAAAGACATGGCCAAGCCGGCCAGCACGATGCGCTCGGCGCCTTGTCCAGCGCTTCGCCGCGCCAGCAGCAGAACGCCTGCAGCGGCCACCAACCCACCGGTGAAGCTGGCCAGTGGCAAGGTCCAGATGCCGAAGCGCTCACCGGTGAGCGAGATCACCGCCACTGCGCCTGCGGCAGCCCCGGACGACAGGCCGAACAGGAAGGGGTCGGCCAGGTCGTTGCGCGTGGCCGTCTGCAGCAAGGCGCCGGCCATGGCCAGGGTGGCGCCCACCAGCACCGCCAACAGCACACGCGGCAGTCGCAGGTCGAAGACGATGGCGCGATGGGCTGCTTCCGCCACGCTCAGGCTGGCAGCACCGGGCTGAAGCAGGCTGGCCCAGAGGCTGCCAGCGTCGATGTGGACGCCTCCCAGGCCCAGGCCCATCAACGACAGCAGCGGCAGGCTTGCCGCCAGCGCCGCATGCACCTGCCAAGGCTTCATGGTGACGCAGCGCGCAAGGCTCGGGCCAGTTTCTCGACCGCCTCGATGTTGGCTGGCCCGGGGGTGAGCTCGGCGTAGCGCAGCGCAATGAAGCGCTGGTTCTTCACCGCGTCGGTGTGGCGCATGGCCGGATGAGCTTGCAGCGTGGCCATGAGGCGGCTCGGACCCTGGCCGTCCTGGTAGTCCAGCAAGATCAGGAACTGCGGGTTGCGTGCGGCCACCGACTCCCAGGAACTGTGGGCCCAGCTGACGGGCAGGTCATCCATGACGTTGCGGCCACCGGCCGCTTCGATTAGCGCCGTGGGCATGGCCGCGGCGCCGGCGGTGAAGGGCTTGTCTTCGCCCGAGTCGTAGACAAAGACGCGCATGGGGGGCGCCGTCGGTGCCACGCCGGGCGGCCACACCGCCTGCAGGCGCTTGCGCCACTGCGCCACCAGGGCCTCGGCGCGTGGCCGTTGGCCGAACACGGTGCCCAAGCGGAGCATGTCGTTGTAGAGCAGATCAATCGTCGCGCGCGGACGCGCCTGGCTGGTGTGCACACAGCTTTCGGTCAGCACCAGGGTCGCAATCCCGTGGCGCGCCAGCGTAGCGGGCGTGACCTCACCGCCCGGCTTCATGCCGTAGTACCAGCCGGCGAACAACAGATCCGCACGCGCTGCCAGAAGGTTCTCCAGAGACGGGTACTTGGGCGCCAGCTCAGGAATGGCCCCCAGTGCGGCCTTGAAGTTGGCATCGGTCTTGTACCAGCCCGTGATGCCTGTGACGCCTGCCATCTGTGCTTGCAAGCCCAACGCTAGTGCCATCTCGGTCATGTTGAGGTCGTGGATCACCGCGCGCTTTGGCGGCGCGTTGATGCGCAGTGGCGTGCCGCAGTTGTCCACCGTGACAGGAAAGGCGTGAGCGCCACTGACCATGCTGATGCAAAGCAGCAGCAACGCACACACGTTTGCGCGGCGTGTCATGCAGCCAGCCTTTCGAAGACCCAGAGCTCGCGTTGCTCCTGCGGGTGTCGGGTGCGCACCAGGGCCATGCCGAAGACTTCCGCCACCAAGGCTGCCGTCATGGTTTCTGCCGGAGAACCTTGCCCGACCACGCGGCCACCGTTCAACACCACCATGTGGTCGGCGAATCCAGCCACCAGCGACAGTTCATGCAGCGCTGCCACCA
>VGXJ01000122.1 GCA_016873375.1 Phycisphaerae bacterium | reverse complement strand
AGGTACTGGCCGATCGTGAGGACATCGCACGCACAGGCTGTGCGGATGTCATCCATCAACTCAAGCACCTCATCATCACGCTCGCCAATGCCCACCATGCAACCAGTCTTGGTCACCAGGCCGCTGGCCTTCATCTGGCGGAGCACAGCGAGGCTTCGCTCGTACTTCGCCTGGGGTCGCACGGCAGGATGCATGCGGTGCACGGTTTCCATGTTGTGGCTGATGATCTCAGGCCGCGCATCACAGACCACCTGGATCGCCTTCTCATCACCAAGGAAATCACCCACAAGCACCTCGACACTCATGCCTGGGCACGCCTCGTGCACACGCTCGATGGTCTCGGCCCAGATCGCGGCGCCGCCATCAGGGAGCTCGTCGCGGTTGACGCTGGTGATGACCACGTGCTTCAGGCCCATGAGAGCCAGGCTCGCCGCCACGCGGCGCGGTTCGTCAGCATCGAACACCGGGGGCTTGCCGGTCTTGACGTTGCAGAAGCCGCAGCTTCGCGTGCATGTGTCCCCCAGGATCATGATCGTGGCGCTGCCACGGCTCCAGCACTCACCCATGTTGGGGCAGCTTGCCTCTTGGCAGACTGTGTGCAGCCGGTGCTCATCGATGATGGCCTTGAGTCGGTCGTAGCCCTCGCCACCGGGAACCTTGGCCCGAAGCCAATCCGGCTTCTTGCCGATCACACGCTGCTGCACGCCATCCTGCAGAATCTGGTCGGTCAGGCTGAATGCCGATGGCCCCACACTGCGGACCGTGTCGCCACCCAGTGGCCGAGGGTGACGGGCCAGCGTGCGAGCAATCCCTGGATTGATCGGGGTGTCATCCATGGTGGACCGTTCAGTCTAGGCCGACCAGTCTGCGGGTGGAATCACCCTGTGGTCGGCAGGACCCGGGCGCCACGAAGCGTCACTTGGACATCCGTGCGCCGCCAAGTCCCCTGGCGCTCCACCAAGGGGCTCAGCACCAAGCCATCAGCCGTCGGCGTGACCTCGAACCTGGCGGTCTGCTCAACACCCTTGACCTCGAGCATTCCATCAACCATTGCCCAGGTACCGCGGCGAAGCTTGCCCTCGCGCGTGATGCGAATGCGACCATCAGCTGAGAAGAGCACAGCCTCAGCCTTGAAGAACGCCGTTCCACCATCGACGATGGTCCACGGACCAGGCAGTTGCTTGGTGACGATGGTGGTGACCACCGGTGCTGGTCCTGCAACCGTGGCGCATGATGCCGTCCACACCATGAGCACGACAAGCACCAGAACAAGAAGGATGGGTCGCGTCATGCCTGCCCGAGTCTAGGACCTTCGCCGAGCCGGCTCAACATGGCTCCAATGGCTCGCGCCATGACCGCGGCATCCATGCTCGGCCCGCCTCGCACGGAAGCCTGCTCAGGCAACTGCGGCACATGCACGAATCCTGCCAACGTGGAATGCTTGGCGCCATGAACCTCATGCAGCGTCCGGTACATCGTCTCATTGCAGAGGAACGTACCGGCGCTCAGGCTCAAGGCGGCCGGAACGTCGACCATGAGCGATGCAGCGACCAAATCTCGCACCGGCAGCGTGGCGAAGTGCGCGGCAGGTCCACCATCGACGACAGGGGCGTCACAAGGCATCGATCCGGTGTTGTCCGCCACGCTGCTGTCACGCAGGTTCACAGCCACGCGCTCGACCATGATCGCGGTCGCCTTGGCTGATTCACCAAGATGGACGACAGCATCCCAGGAGTCGTCCAAGAGCGGCAGGAGCGTCGCCCACGCACTGCCCCCACCGACGCCCGTCACCACAGGCAACACGGCCGTGCTGATCCATGGCATGGAATCACCGATCGATCGGGCGATCTCGATGGTCGGATTGCGGTCACTGCCCCCAAAGGGCTCGAAAGCCGTAAGCAGGATCCTCATGCCGCACTCAAGCCCAGTCGCGGCACAGGACAGCCAAGCGAGTCGCAGATCGCACGCACGAGCTCGATTTCCTGATCCGTGACGCGTTGATCGTTCGTGATGCACTCCAGGCATGCCGACACCAGCAGGCGTCGATCCATGAAGCGCATGGCGGAACCGATGCGGGCAATGGCCGTGGCGAACGCCTCGAGGCTTGGTCGACCTTGCGGAACGCCGGGCTTCATCCGAACCAGGATGATCGAGGCATTGAAGGCCCGTTCTGCGCGTTCACCCGGGCCCGTGCTGGCAGCGAGGGTCCAGAGCACCGAGCGAATCTCGGTCTCGAGTTCGCGGGCACGAAGTCGCGGCTCACCGATCGATCGCGTGGACCACTGCGACTCAACATGGCACCGGAGTGCGTTGATGATCGTCCATTCCTCGAGGCAGACCGACCCGTCAGCTCGGACGATCTGCTCCCACACCTGTCGCATCGCGCGATAGGGTCCAGGTCCGACTTGGATCAAGGTCGGGCATGCAAGGTCGAAGAGTTCCCAGCGTGCATGAGCCTTGAGCGACAGAATCAGGGGTGCGAGGGCCACGACCTGCCTCGACCACTCACCTTGCACGCCTGCCACCATGGTGAGCTGGCGCTCGCGCAGGGCAGTCTGCTTCGACAGGAGGAGGCACGCGATGATCGCAGGTGCCATCGCGGGATCATGCGCGGCATCATTGAGCGATGGTGCGCCTTCCACAAGCACGGGTGGCGGGGGTGTGACGGATGGCGTCGCCTGGGCCACAGGCGCTACGGACATCGTGCCGATAGACCCCACCAAACCACGTGCGCCAGCCTGCGTGTACTGATTGAAGCGCTGTGATGGATCGAATGTCGTGGCGCTCGGCGGTGT
Organism: Phycisphaerae bacterium; assembly: GCA_016873375.1. Taxonomy (GTDB): domain Bacteria; phylum Planctomycetota; class Phycisphaerae; order Phycisphaerales; family SM1A02; genus SYIB01. Next base: position 2,955 of record VGXJ01000122.1, on the reverse strand, counting down.
GCCGGTCCCATCAACCACGACAGGTGCATCATCAGGCAAGCCTTCGATCCGCCGGATTCGCTCATCAAGCGGCGGGTGCGTCGAGAGCCAGCGCTCCGCTGCGTTGGCGAAGAAGAAGTGATTCATGTCACGCGCGTGCGAAGAGTGGATCGGCGCACGCGAACTTGCCTTGATCTTGCGCAGGGCCCCGGCAATCCCGCGTGGATTGCGCGTGTACTGCACGGCACTCGCATCGGCGAGGTACTCCCGCTGGCGGCTCATGGCTGCCTGCAGAAGCGTGCCAAAGAGCGATCCACCGAAGCCAACAACCATGAGCACAAGTCCCGCAAGGATGATCGCCACCCCGATGCCAGCGCCGTTGTTCTTGCGACCACCACCACCCGAGCGCGCGATCGAAGGCCCCACGAACCGCACCAGCACATAGCCGATGGTGGCGATGGCCATGATCCCGGCAATCGCCGCAGCGGTGCGGGCGTTGATGCGCATGTCGGCGTGGAAGACATGGCTGAACTCATGGGCGATCACGCCCTGCAATTCATCGCGATCAAGCTGTTCGATGCACCCTCGCGTCACGCCAAGCGCGGCGTCAGCATGAGTCGTCCCGGCAGCAAAGGCGTTGATCGATGCCTCTTCGAGCACATAGACCGGTGGCACTGGAACACCGCTAGCCAAGGCCATCTCGTCGACCACGTTGAGCAGCCGTCGCTCGGCTGGATCCGTGGTGCGACGGTCGACTAACCGACCGCCCAGCATCTCGGCAACGGCTCCGCCGCCGCGCGACAACTGCCAGAGCCGATTGAGGCTCACGAGCAGGATGACCAGCGTGGCCAGGCCTGCTACGGCCCAAGCCCAACCAAGTTCAGGGCGCACCAAGTCATCCATCGACTCGACCGATGCCGAACCCTTGGCCTTGACGAGCGCGATTGCCCCGACCAGGAGCAAAAGCGATCCAACCGTGCCCACCACGCCGAGCACGAAGAAGAGCCCAAGCCACCAAGTCGAGCGCCGCGCACGTTCTTGGTGATCGAAGAAGTCCTTCATGGTGCCTCACCTAGGTCGACCCGCACGACTGCGCGTTCCTGGTCGGCAGCCTCAAACATCGGCATGGTCCGGAAGGCGAAGAGCCCGGCGACCACATTGGTGGGGAACATCGCGATCTCTGCGTTCAGGGACTGCACGCTGTCGTTGTAGCCCTGGCGCGCGAAGGCGATTCGATTCTCGGTGTGCACCAATTCTTCTTGCAGCTGCAGGGCATTTTGGTCGGCCTTCAGGTCCGGGTATCGCTCCATGATGCCGAAGAGCCGGCCAAGCGCCGCATCGAGCTGTCCACTGGCGACTGCGAGGGCGCCCATGCCGACCACACCGCCATGCATGGCTCCCGACGCTCCTCGCAAACCATCGACCGCTGCAGCACGGGCCCGGATGACCGCTTCAAGCGTCTGGCGTTCGTGCACCATGTACCCCTTGACCGCCTCAACCAGGTTGGGAACAAGGTCAAACCGCCGCTTGAGCTGCACGTCGATCTGGCTGTAGGCGTTCTCGCAGCGCACCCGTAGCCGTGCGAGCCGGTTGTAGGCCACGACCAACCAGATCAACGGAGCGGCCAGCAGGATGAGCACCGCCAGCACGACCACGAGCATCGTGGAGGCGGCCAGGAACCCCGGCATGACAGAGAAGAGAGCGACCGAAGTCATCGTGCCGCGGCACTGTACTGCGCCCGGCTACGCTCACGCCGTGCGCTTTGACGAAACCACCCTGTCGCCGATCCTGGTCCGTGCCCTCCATGCTCAGGGCTTCCATGAAGCCACGCCCGTCCAGGCGCAGTCGATCGAGGCTGCTGCAGCCCGGAAGGGGGTGCTCGCGCTGGCGCCCACCGGCAGCGGCAAGACCTATGCGTACGCGCTCCCGGTGCTCGACGCCCTCATCACCACGCCACCGCGCCGCCGCCGCGGGCAAGGCATCGATCCCCGCGAGCGCCTACGTGCGCTCGTGCTCGTGCCCACGCGTGAACTCGCCCAGCAGGTCGCCAAGGACCTGCAGCTCCTCGTACGCGGCACGGTGCTTCGCGTGGCGTGCGTCTATGGCAAGAGCGCCATCGCTCCACAGAAGGAAGCCGTCTCGCGGGGCATCGATGTCCTCATTGGGACGCCCGGCCGTGTGCGTGAATTGCTTGACGACGACGCTGTGACGCTGGCATACCTCACGCATGCGATCATCGATGAAGGCGATCGCATGAGCGACATGGGGTTCTTGCCGCAGGTCATGCAGATCCTCGAGCGTGCGCCCGGCGACCGCATCACCATGGCGTTCAGCGCCACGATGCCGCGAACGCTGCGCGACACCGTGCTTGGCCTGCTTGGCACCGACCCCGTCGAGGTCGGTGTCGGTCGCCAGAACGCTCCTGCCACAGAGGCTGGCCACGACGCCTACCTCGTCCAGGATGAGCACAAGGTCGCCATGCTGCTCTGGTGGCTCAAGCACGAGCGCCGCAACGGCGTCGCAGTCTTCTGCCGCACGCGTCGCCGCGTCGGTTGGGTCGAGGGTGCGCTGCGCCGTCATGGAGTCGCGGTGGCGATGCTGCATGGCGACCTGTCGCAGACTCGTCGTAACCAAGCACTTGAGGCCTTCGCCTCAGGTTCGGCCAAGGTGCTCGTGGCGACCGATGTTGCCGCACGCGGCCTGCATGTCCCTGCCATCAAAGCGGTCATCAACTACGACGTGCCGATCATGCTCGAGGACTTCGTGCATCGCGTGGGTCGCGCTGGCCATGGTGGCGGCAAGGCCCAGAGCGTGACTTTCGTCGCGGGGCTCGATGCTGATCGCTGGAAGCGCATTGGCGACTTCGCCGGCGTGGAGATCCCGGCGCGTCCAGCCCCTGATCTCTCTGAGTTCGGCGTGGTGAACAAGAATCGTCGAGCTGCACCAGCATCGGCTGCAGTCACGCGGGGAACCTGG
>VGXJ01000121.1 GCA_016873375.1 Phycisphaerae bacterium | reverse complement strand
GTGATCCAGCGGGCAGCTGGTGCGAGACCGAGTTCACGGGCACGGGCTTCCCGAAGGTCTTCTACCTGCGGTACCACCTGTATCGCCTGTACTTCCCGCTGATGGCGCTCGGTCGCTACGCGCGCGCGCACGGCGCGGCGTGAGTGCATCGCCGAAAGTTGTCGCACGCTGCGGGCGTCGCCGGTGGGGGCATTCTTGACGAACTCTGCAATCCGGAGTGTTGCGACTCAGGACTCGCGATTAGCCTTGTGGACAAAGGAGGTCCGACGATGCGTACTGAACCACAACATGTCGCGCACAGGATCCTGAAAGGACTCGTGACGATTCCATGCGCCCTGCTCCTGACCGCTGCAGCCCATGCCCAATGCCCGGCTGACCTGACGGACGACGGCATGGTGGGCGGGATGGACCTGAGCGTCTTGATGGCGGCATGGGCAACTGATGGTTCGCAACAGCCGGGATCGGACATCAACGGGGATGGTGTTGTCGGGGGCGCGGATCTGGCGGCCCTGCTTGGTGCATGGGGGCCATGCGTCACCACGCCAGCGTGGGCCACGCTCATCGAGGCGTGGCCTGATCCTGCGGTTGTGACCGATGCCAACCTCCGAGCTGCCATCACGGCGACTGGCTTGGCCTGGCGCGTGAAGGACACAGCCACGCAGATCGAGTTCGTGCTGATTCCGCCGGGCTCGTTCCAGATGGGCTGCAGCGCGTCGCAGTGGTTCCCCTGCAACCCTGATGAGAGCCCTGTCCACACGGTGACCCTGACCAACGCTTTCTACATGGGCCGGTACGAAGTGACGCAGGCGCAGTGGCAGGCGCGGATGGGATTGAACCCAAGCTACTTCCAGAGCGTGAGCGAAGAGGTGTCTGCCACCGATGTCCCCAACCGCCCGGTGGAGCGGGTGAGTTGGGACATGATCCAGGGATTCCTCACCTCTGGCATGCGGCTTCCCACGGAAGCCGAATGGGAGTACGCCTACCGGGCGGGCACCACGACGGCATTCCATGGATTCGCGGGCAGTCTCAACGGTACGAACGACGACAGCCAACTGGTGAACATCGCGTGGTACGCGGCCAATGAGGGCACCCAGACCCGACCGGTGGGTGGCAAGTTCGGCAACGGCTACGGCCTGCACGACATGTCGGGGAATGTGATTGAGTGGATGAGTGACCAGTACGACATGAACTACTACGGGAGCAGTCCGCAGAACAATCCCCCGGGGCCGGACAAGGGCTCCACACGCGTCCTCCGGGGCGGATGCTTTGAAACCCGATTCGACAGCACCAACACCTGTCGCGCACCGTACCGGTCCGCCCTTGACCCAGAGAACTCCACCGGCACCGTGGGATTCCGCGTGGCCAGGACTCCGTGACGCGTCTTGACCATGCTGCCCCCGGCGAACGACCTGAGCGTCCCGCGCAGCCGTAGCGTTCAGAACGGCGTCTGGCACTCGACCAGCATGCGCTCACCGGTGGCCGGGTGCGTGAAGCCCACGGAGCGTGCGTGGAGGCAGAGTCGCGGTGCCATCGCGCGCACCGCCGGCAGCGCGTAGAGGTCATCGCCGAGGATCGTGTGACCGAGCTCGCGGCAGTGCACGCGCAGTTGATGGCTGCGTCCGGTGCGCGGCAGGAGTTCCAGCCTCGTGGTGTCGCGCGCAGCATCGCGTGACAGCACGCGCCAGCCCGTCTGCGCGGTCCGACCGTGCACATGGTCAACGACCTGCAGTGGTGCGTTGACGAGGTCCTTGCGCAGTGGCAGGTCGATCAGGCCCTCGTCGCCGTTCACGATGCCGTGGACCAGGGCCTCGTAGACCTTGCCGACCGTGCGTTCCTGGAACTGCACGCTGAGTTCGCGGTGCGTCCGGGCGTCGAGCGCCATGACGATGCAACCGCTCGTGTCGCGGTCGAGCCGGTGCACGATCCGTGCGCCACGGAAGCACCGTGCTGCGCGGCTGGCCAGGCAATCGGCCTTGTCCGAGCCAATGCCCGGCACACTGAGCAGGCCGCTGTCCTTGTCCAACACGAGCAGCCAGCGGTCCTGCCAAAGGACACGGAAGCCGATGCCTTCGGGAAGGGGCTGATCTACACTTGCGCTCTGCACCACATCGCCCATTGCACCATGAACCGTTCGATCATGCTTCTTGCTCCTGCCTTATTCGCGGCCTGCACGGGTACCGGCAGCGGGTCCGTCAACGAGGTCGGCACGATCGCCGCGACGGGCGCCGCTGCGCCGGTCGCCACGCACGGCGTCGATGGGGCCGGTGCTGCAGCGGCTCGCGGCGCGTCGAAGGATCAGGGGTCTGCGGGTCAGGCATCCGAACAAGCCTCGCCCACGGACTGGATCGCCGCCGAGGCGCCGATCCTGACCAACGCCGTGCAACTCACCTTTGGGCGAGATTGGGTGCGTGCGGGCGAGAATTACATCGATCCAACCGGCAAGCGCGTTCTGTTCCAAGGCGTGCCGCAGCCCGAGGCTGGCAAGGCACCCGATGATCACTATGCCATGGTGCTGGCAGACCTTGTCATGGGAGCCGATGACAAGCCGGCGCTGGCCAGCAGTTGGATCATCAGTCCCAAGGGCAGCGCCAACACCTGCGGTTGGTTCGATCCGAAGGATCCCGACCGGATCATCTTCGCGACCACGCTCGTCCCGCCGACCGCCGCCAACTCACCGGGCTATCAGCGTGGCACCGGCCGCTACCGCTGGAGTTTCCCCCCAGAGATGCGCATCGTGTCGCTGGATCTCAAGGGACGGGCCAAAGGCAGCGAGATCGTGCCCGCCGACCTCAAGACCCTTGTGGGTGATGGCAGCGCCTACGTCGCTGAAGGCAATTTGAGCGCCGATGGCCGTCATCTCATCTATTGCTCCCTCGCCACGGGGCAGGGCGATCTGTACTCGCTTGATCTCCAGACTGGCGAGACCGTTCCGCTCGTGCGCGAGCCGGGCTACGACGGCGGGCCGTTCTTCAGCCCTGACTCGACGCGCATCTGCTTCCGCAGCGACCGGACCGGCGATGGCCATCTGCAGCTTTTCGTGGGCGACCTTGAGCGCACCACCGATGGTCGGATCCTTGGTGTGAGCCGCGTGCATCAACTCACGATGGGCGACACGGTCAACTGGGGTCCGTTCTGGCACCCGGCCTCGACGGCCATGGCGTACGCCACGAGCGAACTCGGCCACCAGAACTACGAGGTGTTCCTGATCGACAGCGCGCGGTGGACGACCGGTGCAGGGATGCCCATGCAACGCGATGGCTCGACCAAGGTCCGGGTGACGCACGCTGCCGGCGCAGATGTGCTGCCTGCCTTCAGCGTCGATGGCCGCCGCATGATCTGGACGAGCAAGCGCGGCCCTGAGAACACGAGCCAGGTGTGGCTTGCGGACTTCGCGTTGCCGGAAGCGTTCGAGCCGGTGCTCACAGGCACTTCTGCCGGCGAACCGGCGCGGAACGAGGGGGCTTCGGCCCCGGGCCGGGCGCCGTGACCGCCCTTGCGATCCAGCGTCGGCACTTGATCCCGTTCCGCAGCTCGCTGCTGCCGCAGATCTTCACGGACACGCTCGTCGTGGGCAGCGGCGTCGCCGGCCTTCGATGCGCGATCGAAGCCTCCTCGCACGGCGACGTGATCGTGCTCGCGAAGGAGTCGCTTGACCTGTCGAGCACGAGCTGGGCGCAGGGCGGCATTGCCACGGTGCGCAGCGCGGAGGACAGCATCGCCCAGCATGAAGCGGACACCCTCGAGGCGGGCGCCGGGCTGTGCGATCCCGAGGCCGTATCGGTCCTCGTGCGCGAGGGGCCGGCGGAAGTCGAGCAGATGATCGAGTGGGGGATGCAGGTCGACCGTGACGCCGACGGCACCGTGAGCCTCGGGCGCGAGGGCGGTCACCGACAGGACCGCATCGTGCATGCCGATGGCGATGCGACCGGGGCCGCACTGGCCGCAGCACTCATTGCCAAGGTGCGGTCGCTCGGTGCCGTGCGGCTCTTCGACTGCTGCTTCGCGCTTGATGTCCTGACGCGCGATGATGCGGGGGAGCGCCGGGCGTCCGGCGTGCTCACCTGGCACCCTCGGTTCGGGCTGCAGATCGTCTGGGCCCGGGCGATCGTGCTCGCGTGTGGCGGCGCGGGCCAGGTCTATCGCGAGACGACGAACCCGAAGGTGGCCACCGGCGATGCGATCGCCATGGCGTGGCGCGCCGGTGCAACGGTGGCCGACCTGGAGTTCATGCAATTCCACCCGACGAGCCTCTATGTCGCCGGTGCACCGCGCCATCTGATCAGCGAGGCGGTACGCGGCGAGGGAGCTTGGCTGGTCGATGCCTCGGGGAACCGGTTCATGCACGGCGTGCATCCCATGGCCGAACTCGCCCCACGCGACATCGTGAGCCGTGGCATCGTCGAGCACCTGGCGCGCACCGGTCAGAGCCATGCGTTCCTCGATTGCCGCCACCTCGGTGGTGGTCAGCCCGGGTTCTTCGCTCGGCGCTTCCCCGGGCTTGATCGCATGCTGGCGGGCTTCGGGCTCGATGCCTCTCGCGAAGTGATTCCGGTCAACCCCGCAGCGCATTACACGATCGGCGGCGTGCTCAGCGATCTCTCCGGTCGCACCAGCCTTCGCGGCCTGTACGCCTGCGGCGAGAGTGCCGCCAACGGCGTGCATGGCGCCAATCGACTGGCCAGCAACAGCCTGCTCGACGGGCTGGTCTTCGGGCGGCGCGTGGCCCACGCCATCGCCGCGGATGGGTTGCCCGATCCCGTGCCGGTGCACATCGACAGTCGCATCGAGGTCCCCGAGCGGGGCGATCTCGATGTCGCCGACATCTGCGCGAGCTTGCGAAGCGCCATGTGGCGCAACGTCGGCGTGCAGCGTTCGGCAACGCGCCTCGCTGATGTCCTCAAGATGATCGAGTTCTGGGGCCGCTACGGGTTGCACGCGGTGTTCGAGCGACCCTCCGGCTGGGAAGCCCAGAACCTTCTGATGGTCGCGCACCTCATGGCACGCTCAGCGCTCGAGCGCACCGAGAGTCGCGGAACGCATTGGCGCGCCGATGTGCCCGAGCCGAGTCCCTCGTGGCGGGTGCGGCTGGCATGGACACCCGGACGCGACCTGCCGGATCGCCTGCCGATCCCCGCGGAAACGCACGGATGATGCGGATCGTGCTGGTCCTTGCGGCCGTGGCCGCAGCATGCGCATCCGAGCGCATCGAGTACCGCTACCGCAACCCCCTCAGCGATCGCGCCAAGGACGAGGTCGACCACACGCTGCCTGATGGCACGCGGGTGGTCTATCGCGACAAGCCTGCCGTGGCAGCCGACAGGTTCGGATCAAGCGAGATCGCGGCACCCACCGGCAATGACGCCGTGTCGGGCGTGGGTGCCACCGATGGCGGTTCCGCGCTCGAACTGCGCATCGAGCACGCGGATGGCACCATCGAGTTGCGTGCATTCACGCCGGCGCAGGTCATCGCTCACCTGCAGAATGCGATCCGCAATCGCGAGTATCCGCCGTTCTACGCGCAGATGCTGACGACGGACGCGCGCAAGGAGTGGGATGCGCGCGGCGGGGAACCCGCATTCGCCGCATGGATGGACGAGCAGCGCAGCACCGTGATGGAGTTCCTCAACCGCACCAGCTACGGCATGTTCAGTTCGGATGTCATCACACGCGCCACGGGTCCGAAGACGATTGAGCTGCAGCTGACGCCGCAACTTTACGGGCAGTTCAAGTTCGATGCCATCGAGTTCGAACGCCAGCAGGGCGGCATGAAGCTTCGCGCCCTGCGCTGAAGGCCGGGCGTCGCTCGAACCGTGCTCGCCCGGCACCAAGCCGCGCTCCGCTCACTCGAACCAGCCGCGG
>VGXJ01000120.1 GCA_016873375.1 Phycisphaerae bacterium | reverse complement strand
GAATTCGTGCGGGCGCGTGAGCTGCTCATGGAACTGCAGGCGCTCCTGGGTGCCGGGCGCCGGCGGCCCGATGCGCGGCTCTACGTCATCGCCTCGATGCTCCTGCCAGTGGTGCGCAAGCGTGGTGCGCGTCGTGCGCGCGTCAGTGGTGCGATCCCAGCGACCACATCGACATCCGGTGCCGATGCATCACGCGAGCGAGCTGGGCGTTCGTCGCGCAAGCCGCGATCGGAAAGCGCCCGTCGGGAGCGGTGATCGGCACAGGTTGCGCCCCATGGGCGCGCTCAGCGCGCTTCTCCTCCTCGTCTGCTCCGACATCTTCATGACATGGGCGTGGTACGGCCCATTGAAAAGGGTCGCGTGGACGCTGCCGGTCGCGATCGGGTTGTCGTGGCTGATTGCACTGCCTGAATGTGCGCTGCAGGCCCCAGCAAACCGCCTCGGTCATGTCTCGCAGGGTGGTCCATTCACCGCGCCGCAGCTGAAGATCCTGCAGGGCGCGATCACGCTCGTCGTCTTCGTGGGCTTCTTCATCGTCGTGCTGAAGGAGAAGCCGCGCGCCAACGACCCCCTCGCGTTCGCGCTCATCCTCGCAGGCGTGGTCGTCTCGATGCTCGGCCGCAACGGCACGCCCGCGGTTCGGGGATGAGGGGTCAGCGACAGCGCAGGATGCCGTCGCGATCGATCGTCCAGATGCCTTGGTCATCGATCCACAGCGAGTCGAGTGCTGCATCCGAGACGCGGATGGCCAGCCGTTGATCCAGCGATGCCGCGTCGAGCACCCTGAGCGTCCCATCGGCACCGCCGGCGATCACGCGAGTCCCTGCCGCATCGACGGCGAGGGAAGCCGCGCGGCTCCGCTGTGAACGAGTGCTGGCCGTAACCGTTCCGTCCGCACTCAGTCGACAGATGAGACCGTCGCGCCCACCGGCCAGGATCACTCCCTCAGGGCCGGCCCCGACGGCAGCGCACTGCTGGGCCAACGGGCTGGTCCACGCCACGGTTCCATCCGACAAGCGGATCGCTGCGCACCCATGCACGCGAGATGCAACCAGCAGCAGTCCAAGGTCATCCTGCATGGCAAGCATGGGAATGCCTGCGACCTCTGCAGCATCATCGCTGATGAGTTCGGTGCTTTCCCAGAGCGTGGAACCGTTCGTGGCATCGATGCAGAGGATCGTGCCGTCGTGGCGCAGCGCACACAGGCGATCGTGCCGTGGATTCGTCGCAAGTAGCGCGAAACGGCCCAATTCGGGAGCCCATCCGAGGGCAGTCCCATCGGTGCGCCGTCCATCGATGGTTCCCTCGGCTGTGATCCACGCTGACCATGACGCAGCGTTTGTAACGCGCCTGCGGGGCGTGGGAGTTCCGATCCAGCGGTCGATGGAGTCGGTCGCCTGCAGACGAAGCCCGCCCTGGCTGCCGATCCACAAGCCATCACTCGAGCGAAGGAGCGACCAGACTATGTCGGGGCTGCCGGGGATCGCCATTGATGACCCTGACTCGAGGTCCCATGCCACCAGCAGACCATCCGCACCGGCGGTGAGCACGCGCCGCTCCCCGAGTTCGGTGATCGACCAGATGTTGTCGTGATGGAGGCGGCCGGTCCATCGCGGCTGCGCCGAGCCGGGGTCGTATCGACGCACGGATCGATCCCATCCGGCGACGATCATGGCCATTCCATCGACCGATGACCATGCGGCCGATTGACGCGAAGCCGGACAGGACAGCGACTGGACGGTCCTGCCATTGTTTGGATCCACCACGCTGGCTCCGAGATGTCCTGCTACGAGCAGCGTGCCATCCGTACGAAGCCGCGTCGCACGCACCGCGCCGATGCCAAGATCGATGGCGGTTGAGAGCGGGTGCCCATCGATCGTCCATCGTTGGGCGTGCGTGTTCAGGATGACCAGCGATCCATCCTTGAGGAAGATCGGCACGCTACCGGCCCCATTCGGCTGTGTCGGCCACGTCCGATGGACAGAGCCGGTGCGTGCATCGACCACAGAGACGCCCTCGGTCACGTGACAGCAAGCGATCCATGCGCCATCAGGCGAGATGGCTACGCCATTGGTCGTGGCGAGGGCCAACGGCACGACCCATGTGAGTGTCGTGCCATCCCTCCGCGCGAGGAACGACACGGCACCGCCGGTCGGGCTCACATCGGCGACGGAACCAACCATCCACGATCCATCGGGCCCAGCGGCCAGGGCATACCAGTCACCTCGCGCCATCTCGCGCCCGCGCAGTGACGCGACGCGACGGAGCAGGTCCGCTTCGACGGATCGATCATCAACCAGCGCCGCCAGCGCCCGATCGAGCGCAAGTTGATCGGTGGCATCGACCGCGCTGGACGCGGCACTGAGGTTGGCGAGGCGGGCCTGTTCGCGAGCGTGCATGGCGGATCGTGCCGAAATGGTCGCTGCCACGATCAGTGTCACGGCGATGCTTGCCGCGATCGACCATGCCTTCCAGTGCCGCCGGACGGACCGCACCAGTCGCTCTGCAGGATGCTGCTCGTCGATCAGTACCGGCCTGCCGGCGAGGTGGTCCCTCAGGTCTCGCGCCAGGAGATCCATGCTCGAGTATCGCTGCGATGGGTCAGCATGGACGGCCTTGGCGACGATGCGATCCAGGTCGCCCTTCAATCGCCGATCCAGGACGCCAAGCCGCGGCACAGGGTCCATGTCGATGGAGCGCAGGGCCTGTGCGATGGAACGACCTTCGAGCTGCCGCATCGGCCGACCAGCCAGCGTGCCGAACAGGATCGTGCCCAGCCCGAAGACGTCCGAGCGGACATCGGCCACCGCACCGGGAGCGAGGCACTCGGGAGCCATCGACACGAGGCTGCCCACGATGCGATCCCCGAGCAAGGCCACAGATCGCTCATTTGCCGGGCCATCACGCCGTGCGAGCCCGAAGTCGATGATCCGGATGGTGCCGTCCTTCGCCAGCAACACATTGTCGGCCTTGAGGTCGCGGTGGATGATCGCCTTCGCGTGGGCGTGCGCCAGGGCGTCTGCGACCGATGCCATGAGTGCCACCCGAGCCTCGATCGTCCAACCATCGGTTGCCGAGGGCCCGAGCGGCCGCGCATCCTTAACCAGCTCCATCGCCATCCATGGTCGATGTGACCGCGCATGCTGCCAGACGCCGACTGCGTAGAGCCGGGCAATCCCGGGATGCTCGAGCTGCGCCAGCATCGATGCCTCCCGGCGCTGCTGGAATGCCTCCGCGTGCGAGCAGGGCCACAGCAGCTTCAGTGCCACCTCTCGGTCAGGTGTCCGTTGCCGCGCCCGGTACACCTGTCCGCTCGCACCTTCGCCGATCAGCTCAAGCAGGTCGAAGCCGTCGATCAACGTGCCTGTCTCCACGCGAGGGAGTTCGTAGTCCCGCGCCGGGCGCGGTGTGCTGTCGGCTTCGAGTACCGCATGGGATCGCAGCATGTCGCTCGCAGCGTCGAACACCGAGGGCGCGAAGTGGCGACGGGCCTCGTCCTCGCGCCCCTCGTGAAGCAGGATGAAGCACTCGTGGATCGTCTCGAGCGGCGGTGCGGGTGGTTGTTCCTTCGGTTCCATGCAGTTCCAGTCCGACGATACCGTGCCGAAAGGCTGCCCCATCCCTCCGAGCGTGTCGCTTGGGATCGGTCGCGACAGGAGCCGTGCAGCCGTCGCATCAGGAGCATCGATTGGACGGTTTCACGCCACCTGAAGCCCGCCGCGCCTTGGTCGAGGACCTGCTGCGTCGCCATCATCAGGGTGATCAGGGGGCGCTCGAGGCGCTTTGGCGCGAGATCTACGCCGAGGTCCATCGCATGGCTCGATCGATGCTCGCTCGTGAGGGGCCTCGACGCCCCATTGATACGACGGTCCTGGTCCACGAGCTCTACCTGAAGATGGGAGGCGCATCGTTCGAGAATCGTGCGCATCTCTTTGGTTCGCTGGTTCGGATGATGGGGCAGGTGGTCACGGATGCGGCACGCCGCCGCAATCGAAGCCGACGGCGCGAGGAAGCGGTCGCCGTGGCGGCCGACGAGCTGACGCTGGATCCGGCGCCGCTGGGAATCTCAGGAGATCAAAGTGGTCAGGCGGGGGCATCGGCGATCAAGGCGCTCGATCGGCTTGATGTGTTGGCGCCGCGGCCTGCAGCCGTGGCTTGGTTGCGTTTCGTGGGCGGGCTGTCGGTCGAACAGGTGGCGGCCTGCCTTGCAGTCTCGGAGCGCACAGTGAAGAGTGACTGGGCGTTCGCACGAGCGTGGCTGCATCGCGAACTCATGTCCGAGGGGCTTCGACCGCGATCGCTGCGGTCAGAAGGAGAGCACGATGAAGGTTGATCTCATCCAATCCGATTGCGTGGTTGCCAATCATGCGCGTTGGCGAGTCGTCCATGAGTTGTTCGAGCGACTGCGCCACGCTCCGCGAAACATGTGGCATGCGGAGCTCAATGCCGTCGCGCCGGGCGACCCGGCGTTGGCGTACGAGGTCTTGTCGCTGCTGGTGGCCGACGAGTCCGTTGAGGAATCGCAAGTCGAGTCGTGACAGAAGTTTAAGATTTTTGCCCCTCGCCCGGCGTGGTGTCGCTTGTGCTATAGCGGCGCGTGCGGACGCGCAGCGTTTTGGCACCCAGGAGAAAGACCATGTCGTTGAGCCCTTCCGTTGGTGCGCGTTCGCGCGTGTTGGCCGTTCTTACCGCCTTGTTTGCCGTTGCCTCGGCCCACGCCCAGTGTCCAAGCGTAATCCGTGTCCCTGAAGACGCGGCGAGCATCAATGCGGCAGTCGCGCAGGTCTGCGCTGGCACGACAGCGGAAATCGTTGTGGGATCGGGGTCGTGGACAGCCCATGTGACGCCCGCTGCCGGAGCATCCATCGTGGTACGGGGCACGGATCGAGCCAACACGATCATCTTGCCCGGCGGCAACAACGGTCGGTTCACAACGGTGCCTTACGGATCGGCCGTGCGCTTCGTCGACGCGACTCTTCGCAACGGGGGGGCCAACTATGAGTTCTGGGTGTCACTCGAGCGCTGCGACGTCGTGCAGTGTGCCGGGATCTTCTTTCCCGAGTCGGCATCGGTACTGGATACGCAGTTCATCGACTGCTCGTCGAGCACGCCGTACGGCATCCTGTACCTGCAGGCTGATACCACGGTGGCTCGATGCTCCTTCATCCGCTGCACCCGTGCGCTGCAGGTCTGGGGTGATGGCGGTGGCAATGGCCATCTCATTCAGGACTGCACCTTCCAAGCCTGCAACGATGCCCACATCATCGTGAGCACCTCGTGCTGTTCCTACGGAGCGAATCGCGCGCGCATCGAACGCTGCACCTTTGACGACACGACCGGTGGCTCCGGTGCCGCCATCATCTTCGATGCCTTCCAGGCCGCAGGAGCCCAGACTCCGGTGCTCGACATCGTGGACTGCGTTTTCCGCGGCATCGGGCAGGGAACCAGCAACTCCGCCGGTGGCGCCGTTCGCATCGGCGACCGCGACTACACCGGTCCGATGTCATCCACCACGATCACGGGCAGTTCCTTCATCGGCTGCCGCGCAGGCATCGGTGGCGCCATCTACGTTCGCAAGAACCAGCCAGTTGCGCTGTCAGGCTGCACCTTCACCGGCAACTCCGCCACCGCCGGTCCCGGTGGGGCTCTTGCGCAGGAGTTCGGCGGGTTCAGCCAGCAGCTGACGGCCTCAAACTGCTCGTTCGTGGGCAACACGGCATCAGGAGATGGGGGCGCCCTGAAGATCTCTGGTTGGTCTGGTACCGCGACCCTGACCAATTGCAACTTCCAGTCCAATGTGTCGCAGGGTGGATACGGGGGGGCAGTCAATGTCGATCGCACTCAGATCACCCTCTCAAACTGCCAATTCACTGGCAACAGGGCATCCGCTCCACTTTCA
>VGXJ01000119.1 GCA_016873375.1 Phycisphaerae bacterium | reverse complement strand
AGGCGCCACGCTGGATCATCGCGTTCAAGTATCCGGCCGAGCGCCGCGAGACCCGGCTCTTGCGCGTCGATTGGCAGGTCGGCAAGGGCGGCACGCTCACGCCGCGAGCGACGATGGCGCCGGTCTTCGTGGCCGGCACGACGGTGAGCCATGCCACGCTGCACAACATCGAGGAGATCCGGCGAAAGGACCTGCGGATTGGCGACATCGTGCTCGTCGAAAAGGCCGGCGAGATCATTCCGCAGGTCGTCGAGGCGCTCGCGTCGCGCCGTGACGGGACGGAGCGGCCCATCGAGCCGCCGACCGTGTGCCCCTCGTGCGGGAGTCCCCTGGTGCAGGAGGGTCCCAAGCTCTTCTGCGTGAACGCTGCATGCCCGGCGCAGTTCCGCGAGCGGCTGAAGTGGTTCGTGGGCCGCGACCAGATGGACATCGACGGACTGGGCGAGAAGATCGTCGACCAGCTCGTTGAGGCAGGGCTCGTCAGGCACTTCGCCGACGTGTTCGCGCTCGATCCCGAGCGTCTGGCTGCGCTCGAAAAGTCCGATGCCGCCCCACAGCGCAAGGTTCGCAAGGACGGTTCGCTGGCCGAGGCTGCCCGCATCGGACCCAAGACCGCCGAGCGGATCGTGCGCAGCGCCGATGTCGCGCGCGGCCGTGGCCTGCAGCGCTTGCTCGCCTCGCTCGGGGTGCGGCATCTGGGCGAGGCCGCCAGCAAGACGCTCGCTCGGGCGTTCCCGGATCTTGATGCGGTGCTGCGTGCCGATGTTGCGGCCCTCGAGGCGCTGCCTGACTTCGGCGCCATCACGGCGGAGAGCCTCGTGCGCGACTTCGCGGCGCCCACACTGCGCGATGAGATCGAACGATTGCGCGCGGTGGGGGTAGACCTGACGAGCCACGGTCACCGGCGCGACGATGGCGGCGCGGCTGGCCCGCTTGCCGGCAAGGTGGTCGTGCTCACGGGCGAACTGCCCGGGTGGGATCGCCGAACGCTGACTGCGGCCGTTGAGGCGCTCGGCGCCAAGGTCTCAGGCAGCGTCTCGAAGAAGACGGACCTCGTCATCGCGGGCTCCGCCGCGGGCAGCAAGCTCAGCAAGGCTCGCGAACTCGGCGTGCCGGTCTGGGAGGGCGACGAGGCGCTGCGCGAGCTGGCCGCGCTCGGCGTAGTCGTCAAGGCGTAGGTGCGCTTGCGCGCGCGGCATCGCCGGCTGCGGGTTGCACCACCCCGAACTGCGGTGCGGCACTGAGCACACGCAGCAACATGCCCCGGTCCTCGACCTGCTGGGTCTTCACGGCACGATCGCGATTGATCTGGGCGACCCACCACTGCGTGGTGCCGTCCCTCGCCTCGACCTCGAGCCCGATGAGCACACCACCGTCGTACACGAGCGGTCCCCAGACATTGCGCCAGCGGCCGTCGACATTCAGCGTCAGCCGCTCTTCGTCACCGTTGGGCAGCGTGTGCAGCAGTTCCCAGCGCACCGGCTCCGGCGTGGTGCCGTGGCCGATCACCCTGAAGTGGTAGTCGTCGCCCATCCACTCGAACGACGGGAAGTTCACGGTCTGTCGGCCCGGCAGCAGGCTGCCGCCCAGATACCACGCCAGCGCTGCCGCGAGCAGCACAAAGATCACGATGTTGATCAGGAGGGCGCGAAGTCCCAGGGTGAGCAGCGTCAACGGGCTCGGCATCGGGGAAGGCTACCGTCAGAACGCGATCCGGCCGCTCCACAGCATCCAACCGACGAGCGCCGCCAAAAGGATGCGCCAGAGTCCGCACCACAGGAATCCGCCGCGCCCGATGAAGGCCACGAGCCATGAGATGGCCAAGGCGGCGCTCACCGCAGCGACGATGATGCCGACGGCCACCGGCATGATGCCACCCAGAAGATCGATGCCGCCATCCTGTCGAAGGAGCTTCAGCAGGCTGTAGGCGCAGGCTGTCCCCAGCGTGGGCAAGCCGAGCAGGAAGCTGAACTCCGCGGCGGCGCGCGGCCGAAGCCCAACCGAGAGTCCGCCGAGGATCGACATCATGGAGCGGCTCGTGCCCGGCCACATCGCCACGCACTGCATGAGCCCGATGAGCACGCTCTGCACGACGGTAAGGGAGCTGCCGTCGACTTCAGTGCCACGCTCATCGGCGGCCCGATCACGGACCCACTTGTCGAGCAGCACCAGCGCCACACCGCCGATCGCCAGCGCAAGCACGACTGGCAGCGGCTTGAACAACCGGGCGCTGAGCCAGTCACCAAGCAACAGCCCGAAGATGGCTGCCGGGATGAAGGCCACCATGAGATTGCGCAGGAGCCGAAGCGCCTGACGATGGTCGGCAGCCTTTCGCACGAGACCGGTGACGGCGACGCAGGCGTGCGCCATGCCGCGCACCTTGCTCCAGTACAGGCCCGCCACGGCGAGGATCGCGCCACCCTGGATCACGATCGAGAAGGCATCGACGGCTCGGCGCTGCTCCTCATCCGAGCGCAGGCCCAGCCACTGTGCCGTCAGCAGCAGGTGGCCGGTCGAACTCACCGGCAGGTACTCCGTGACGCCCTCGACGAGTCCGAGGATCACGGCATCGAAGAGGTTCATCGGCGGTTCTCCTGGGCAAGCCATGGCATCATGGTGCGCACGGTACGGCCTGCATCCTCAAGTGGCATGGCGGTCGCTGCCGTACGCCCCGAGAGGAGCCGCCTGCCGCCCTCGCGCTGGTCAGCCATGAGCGCTGCGAAGAAGCTGCCGTCGCGGACCCGCGCGAGCACGCCCTGCATCGCCGCTCGTGTTCGATCGTCAACAACCACCGGGCCGGCTTCGTCGATGCCGAAGGCAGCGGTCGGCGAGATGCGTTCGCGCATTCCGGCGATCCCATGCTCGTAGACCAAATCGGCAACCTGCTTGAGTTCATGGATGCACTCGATGTACGCGATCTCCGGCGGGTAGCCGGCTGATACCAGGGCGTCGTAGGCAGCCTGCATCAGGTGCACCATGCCGCCGCAGAGCACGGTCTGCTCGCCAAAGAGGTCGGTCTCGGCCTCGATCGCTGCGGTTGACTCGATCACGCCCGAGCGTCCGCAACCGATTCCCGCGGCCCACGCCAGCGCAAGCGCACGGGTCCGCTGCGGATCCGCACCAGGGCTGTGCACCGCCATTAGTGCCGGAATGCCCTGGCCCATCGTGAACCGCATGCGCAGGGTGGCGCCCGGTCCCTTCGGTGCGACCATGACGATGCCGCGCTCGGGGGGGGCCGTCACCAAGCCGTATCGAAGTGGCGCGCCGCAGACGAAGCCGGCCACCGCGTCCGCGCGCATCGCCGGCTGCACGGCCGACCACACTCCACCCGCCACATGGTCAGGCACGCAGACGGCGACGAGCGCGGCCTGCGATGCGGCGTCGGCTGCGTCGAATTGCTGAAATCCCTCGTGACGAGCTGCGTCGCGTGCGGCGGATCCCGCCCGGCCGCCGACGACGACGGTGATGCCGCTGTCACGCAGGTTCATCGCGTGGGCGCGGCCTTGGTTGCCGAACCCAATGATGGCGACCGTCTGCCCCTGCAACGCTTCGAGCCAGAGTCCAGCGGAATCCTGCAGAAGTTGGCACTCGGAGCGACCCATGGTGGCCCACGGAACATAGCGGTCGGACCACGATTCGGTTGGAAATGGGCGAAACCGTGGCAAGTTCAGGTCGGATGCGGCGTTTCAGCGCCGAACCCCTCAAGGCTACTGGCTTGCTCAACCGATAACGACCCCATGACCGCATTTGCCGACCAACGAACCTCTGAACGCTACGGAGTCCATGCTCCGTACACGGAGGTCCGCGTCGAGACTCCCGGCGGCTCTGGTGTTCCGCTCGAAGGCCACGCGTACGACATTTCGGCCACCGGGCTGAGGTTCGAACTCGACGAGGGCCTGAAGGTGGGTGAGCCCCTGAGCCTCGAACTGCTGCTTCCTGGTGCCGGCGGCTGGGTGCGCTTGGCGGGCCGGGTCGTTCGACTCTTCGATGAGGCCGATGATCCGGGGCCGCGCCGCATGGCGCTGCATGTCGATTCGTTCGAGGATGAGTCGCACCGGGAACGGCTGCTTGGTCACCTCGACCGCGGCTACCTGATGATGGCTTGATCCGACCATCGAGCGTCCCATGCCATCCAAGCGATCGACGACGGCGCCGGCTGCGGGCAAGTCAGCCGTGACCAAGGTGTCCGGGGCCAAGGTGTCCGGGGCCAAGGTGTCCGGGGCCAAGGTCCCTGGTCCCGCCAAGAAGTCCGCACGCAAGCCGGCAGCGAAGGATGCGGCCAAGCGAGCCAAGACAGCGGCGCACCAGCTGGCATCGACACCGAAGCCCATGCGAAAGACCGGCCCATCGGGTGCGACTGCACCGACGCTGGGCGCCAAGCGAGGCCGCGCCGCGACCGGAAGCCGTCCTCGCCCAGGCACCACGCCGCACGACGGGCGATTCGCGCTGATCGGCCACAGCTTCACCGATGCTGCGCTCCTGCGTCTTGCGCTCACGCATGCCTCGGTGAGCGACACTCGGATGGTGAGCAACGAACGCCTCGAGTTCCTCGGGGATGCCGTGCTGGGGCAGATCATCTGCGAACACCTGTATCAGCGCTACCCGGACCGACTTGAGGGGGATCTCACCAAGCTCAAGTCGTACCTCGTCAGCCGCGAGATGTGCGCGCAGTTGGTGCGCGAAGCGGGGTTCCATCGGATGATGTCCATCGGCAAGGGCATGATCAGCGTGGATCAACTGCCCAAGAGCGTCCTCGCCGGGCTCTTCGAGAGCCTGGTTGGCGCCATCTACCTTGATGGCGGTGCCGAGGCGGCGCGCTCCTTCGTGCTTCGTCACATGGAGCCCCACATCGAGCGCACGCTGCAGCTCGGCCACCAAGAGAACTACAAGAGCGTGCTCCAACAGCTTGCGCAGCAATCCGGACTCGGCTCGCCGACCTATTCGGTCATGGCTGAGCGTGGCCCCGATCACGAGAAGAACTTCGAGATCCGGGCGCAGATCGGCGATCGTGGCTTCACCAGCTGCTGGGGGATGAGCAAGAAGGCAGCTGAGCAAGGCGCGGCGCTGCATGCGCTGCGGGAGCTTGGGTTCGTCATCGACGGCCCGACCGGTCCGCAGGTGCAGATGCCTCAGTCGATCGCCGACACGATGCCCTGAGCGATCTCGCGCGGTTCGAGGGAGTCGGTGGACACGACCAGATCGGCCAGCCGTTGGAAGGTCGACCACCGTCGCGCGCGAATCTCCATGACTTCCCGGTCCGGTGCGGCGCCTGTCAGGCTCGGCCGTGTCCCTGGTGCCTTGCGGATGCGTTCACCAAGGACCTCATCGGGAGCATCAAGCAGGATGACCCGCCAGCCCGACGCGCGCGCAGCCTCGATCATGGCGTGTGCGCCCGGCGCCATGGGCGTCCCGCCGCCGAGGGCGATCACCGTGTGGGCGCAGGTGCGGAGCGCCTCATCGAGGGCGGCTGCTTCGAGGGCACGAAAGGCCGGCTCGCCCAGTGCCACGAAGGCATCATGCGCGGAGCAGGAACCCGCGGCCGAAGCCACCGCATCATCGAGATCGAGGAACGTGCCACCCGAGAGGCGAGCGACCGCCGCGCCAACCGACGACTTGCCGGTGGCGCGAAGACCGATCAGGATGAGGCGTTGCATGCGACGGGGCGGCGCGATGCACCATGGATGCAGAGAGGGGCGGGCCGCTCAGCGCACGCGGATCGCACGGCCGACGCGACGCTTGCGGTTGATGATCTTGCGGCCCTTGCGCGTGCTCATGCGGCTGCGGAAACCGACCGAGCGGACCTTCTTCGTACGGCTGACCTTGTGGGGATAGTGCATGGCGATCTCGGTGGTTGGCCCGACAGGGCGAGCCACACAGGTTAGCGGGGCGTTCGCGGTAGGGCAAGCGGCTGGTGCCGTCC
>VGXJ01000118.1 GCA_016873375.1 Phycisphaerae bacterium | reverse complement strand
GCCTGATCCGAAGCGGCGACTCGCTCGAAGCCGCTTGGGTGGCGCTGGGCAAGGTGCCATGCATCTACGAGGCGTTCGTTGAGTTCGAGCGCGAGGTGAGCATCATCGGGGTGCGTACGCGCGTGGGCGGGAAGCCGCAGGTCGCGTTCTACGAGCTCTGCCAGAACGAGCATGTGAGTGGGATCCTGCACCAGACCGTGGTGCCTACGCCCAAGGGCGGTCGGCTGGCCGCGCTCGCGCGCGAGCAGGCGCACGCGGTCATGGAGCAGCTCGATCACATCGGTGTGCTGACGATCGAGTTCTTTGCTCAGGGCGACACGCTCATCGCCAACGAGATGGCTCCGCGGGTGCACAACTCCGGCCACTGGACGATCGAAGGCGCGCAGACGAGCCAGTTCGAGAACCACCTGCGCGCGATCGCCGGCCTTCCGCTGGGGTCGACGGCGCTGCGTGGCCCATGCGTGATGACGAACATCGTCGGCACGCTGCCGACAACCGCGAGCGTGCTCGCGCAGCCCAACACGCATCTGCACCTCTACGGCAAGGCCCCACGCGAAAGCCGCAAGCTCGGCCACATCACCGTGGTGGGGTGAGGGGCGGGCCGGCACCGATCGCCGCTCAAACGGCAGCGAACTGACTCACCCCACCCTTCCCCGCGCCAACTCGACCGCGCGAGCATCGACATCCACGCCGATCGCACTTCGGCCCAGACGCGCAGCGGCGACCAGCGTCGTCCCGCTGCCGCAGAAGCAGTCAAGCACAGCACCGCCCGGCGGGCAGCATGCGCCGACCAGCAGTTCAAGGAGCGCCAGCGGCTTCTGCGTCGGCCAGCCCACGCGCTCCTTCGCCATGTTGTTGATCGAAGGCACCTCGAGCACATCGGTCGCCTTCTTCATCTGGCCCTCCAAGCGCTGGCTCGTCGCGGGCACGCGTGGCGCGTTGAACCACCACGCCTTGCCCTTCGCGTACCAGAGCAGGTCATCGTGCTTGCGCGCGAACATGCGTGGGCTCGACCCACCGAGCCCATACTGCCACACCAGGTGATTCAGGAACCTGCGCTCGCCGAAGACCTCGTCGAGCAACAGGCGAATCCTGTGGCTTGCGCGCCAGTCGCAGTGAACGAGCACCGTGCCATCATCGCGCAGTACGCGGTGGATCGCGACGAGCCTTGGCCGCAGCCACTCGATGTACGCATCGAGCCCGCCAAACGAATCGCGATACCCAAGCCGCTCGCCGCTGCGCGAACTTCGCTTCGCAGCACCCGTGTTGAACGGCGGATCGATGCAGCAGAAATGAAACTGCCGCGGTTCAAGCCGCGGCAGCACATCGAGGCAATCGCCATGATGGATCTTGACCTGCGGTGCACCCTTGCGTGCACTCCCCCTGACAGGAGCGACCACACAGACCGCGCTCGCACCATCACCAGTCGCGCGCCGCCGCGCTCGTGGGGTGCGCGCCGCCGCAGCCATGCCTGATCAGCCCGCCTCGGCGCGAGGGTGCGCGCGGTCGTACGCATCGCGCATCTTCTGCGTGGTGAGGTGGGTGTAGATCTGCGTGGAGCTCAGGCTCTGGTGACCCAGGAGCTCCTGCACCGCGCGCAGGTCCGCACCGTTGTCGAGCAGGTGCGTGGCGAAGGAGTGGCGGATCGTGTGCGGGCTGATGTCGGGATCCAGGCCGGCCTGTTCGAGGTACTTGGCGACCTTGCGGCGCACCGAGCGGCTCGACAGGCGGGTGCCGTGCTTGTTCACGAAGAGCGGGCTGGTCGGGGCGAGCGGCCCACGCTCGGACTCGATCATCGTGAGGTACTTGCCGATCGAACCCAGTGCATGCACGCCCAGCGGCACCACGCGCTCGCGGCGGCCCTTGCCACGGATGATGATCTGCTGGCGCTCGATGTCCACATCGGCGCGATTGATGCCCACGACTTCGCTCACTCGGATGCCGGTCGAGTAAAGGGTCTCCAGGATCGCGCGGTCGCGCGCGCCCAGGACCTCGCCGTCGCTCGGCGCGGCCAGGAGCTTCTCGATCTGGTCGACGCTGATCGCCTTGGGCAGCCGGCGCGGCTGCTTGGGCGTGCGGATCAGGGTCATCGGGTTCGAGCCGATGTAGCCGCGCTTCTCCATCCACTTGTGGAAGCTGCGCAGCGTGGCGATCTTGCGGGCGGTCGTCGCCGGCGAGTAGTTCTGCTCGGCCATCTTGGTGAGGTAGGCGCGGATCACCTCGACATCTCCCAAGAGCAGCCAGTCGGTGACGGTCTTCTTCGCCGACGGGTTTCGGGTCTTCAGGCTGGCCTCCTCAGCTGCCTGGTTCGCCGGGATCGAGTGCTCGGCAGTCAGGTACTCGGCGAACTGGCGCAGGTCGAGGCCGTAGCAACGGCTCGTGTACGGGCTGAAATGCCGCTCGTCGATGAGGTAGGTCAGGAACTGGCCGATGATTGGGTTGCTGTCGTGCATGGTGCGTTACCTGGTCGTGACCGAGAATCAGTCACTCATTGATCGGACGGCGGGTCGCTTAGGTTCAAAGAACCCGCCTTATGCACCGCAAATGTGTTATTTTGCCTTGCCCGAGTCAATGCCCCGGACACACTTGCGCGAATATGCCCAAGGAATGCTCCCGGAACTTCATGCCGACTCGGAATTTGGTCGATAAACCGCCCCTTTGCGCACTCCTTGCGGTTCCCTTTCGCGCTCGCGGCTACCATCTTCGCCCCCTTCGGATCGCGTAGCTCAGCCGGTAGAGCAAGTGACTTTTAATCACTAGGTCCTGGGTTCGACTCCCAGCGCGATCACTCGGATCACTTCCCACGATGCTTGTCCTTCATTGCAACTGGTCCGGCCACGCCCTGCATCTGTGGGCGGAGGACCTCGGCCGAGCCCGACAGAAACCGGTGGCTGCCGATGCGGGTCAGCACCCCTTCATCGCCAACCATGCCCAGCTTGAGCACGCCGTGCGCGAGGCCGGCATCCTGCACACCGGCACCCATGCCAAACCGACCGAGCTCGCGCTGCTCCTGCCCCACCGCCAACTCGCCGACGGTGCTTGGCCCCTGCCCTCGAGCCGCATGGCCGCTCTCCTGGGCACTTCGATCGACGGCGATGAGGACCTTCAGCTCGCCACCACGCGTGTGGCCTCCATCGAGATCGCCCCGCGCGACGCCCTCGGCGTGCTCCTTGCCCTGCAGCAAGACGACTCCGCCCGCCACTCGATCGAACTCGGCCACGAGACCCGCTGGTGGAACGCCGTCGGTCGGCTCGCGGTCGACCTGATCGCTGACCAACGCGTGGTGCCATCGCTGCGGCAGGAGCGCACCGGCGCCTTGCACGCAGCCTGGCAGCCGTGGATGCACGACGGCGAATGGAACACCCGCCTTGAGCGCCTGATCGCGAGCGTGCCGGCGAGTGCGCGCGCTGTGGGCGATGAGGGCTACGCGACCGGCGGCGCGGGCGCGTGGGCGATGCTCGAGGATTGCCTTGGCCGCATGGTCGATGCGCAGGTGCGCGAGGCCCTGTCGGCAGAGACCTACATCGAAGCCATCGAAGGTGCCGACCAGGCTGCCGACCCCCATGTGGCGTGGCTGGCAGGCCTGCTTGATCGCGGCGATTCGGTCGTGCAGCCCAAGACCGTCGACCAGAGCCTCCTGAAGCTCGTGCGCAGCTGGATCGGCAACCTCGAGGACATCAACGAGAGCTCGGCGTGGCGACTGCGCTTTGAGCTGCATGAGCCGCCGCCGGGCGAGGAGCCTGCCGCCGAGGCGCTCTGGCACTGCTCGTACCACCTTGCCGATCCTGCGGGTGCAACCACGATCGATGCCGAGCAGATCTGGGCGAAGGCCAGCGGCAGCAAGCAGGCGAAGAATGCCGCACGCGCCGAGGAGATGGGCGCGCTGCTGCTCGCCGAACTCTCGCGCGCCAGCCGCATCTGGACCGCACTCGAGGAGTCGCTTGAGGAGAGCGATCCGTGCGGCATGGACCTGACCACGAAGCAGGCGTATGCGCTGCTCGCCGAGATCCGGCCGGTCTTGCTCGAAGCTGGCTTCGATGTGATCGTGCCTGACTGGTGGGGCCAGCCGGCGAGCCGTCTTGGTGCGCGATTGATGATCCAGAGCGGCGAGATCGATCCATCGGGCAGCAGCGGCGCAGGCGCAAGCAGCGGTGCGCTGGGCCTGCAGTCGCTCGTCGACTATCGATGGCAGATCGCGGTCGGTGATGCACCGATCTCGCTCGAGGCGTTCGAGGCGCTGGCCAAGCAAGGCTCGCCGCTCGTGCGCGTGAACGGTCAATGGGTCGAGATCCGGCCCGAGGATTTCCAGGGCGCCGTGCAGTTCCTGCGCGAGCACCCCGGCGGCAGCATGACGCTCGTCGATGCGCTGCGCATGGCGCACGGCATCGACGGCCCCGTGGGCATGCCGATCCTGGGAATGGACGCCACAGGCTGGGTCGCCGAGATCTTCGGTGCAAAGGCCGGTGCCGAATCCCTGCAGATGCTTGAGCAACCCGCTGGATTCCAAGGCTCGCTGCGCCCGTACCAGCTGGCGGGCGTGAGCTGGCTCGCGTTCCTCGACAAGTACCGGCTCGGTGCGGTACTGGCGGATGACATGGGCCTCGGCAAGACCATCCAGCTCATCGCGCTGCTCCTTCACGAGCGCCAGATTGCTGCACCGGCACCGGTCGGTCCCACGCTGCTCGTCGCACCGATGAGCGTGCTGGGCAACTGGCAGCGCGAACTCTCGCGCTTTGCGCCGAACCTGCGCATGCATGTGCAGCACGGCCTCGAGCGCCCGATGGGAGAGCGCTTCGAACAGGCTGCGTGCAGTGTCGACGTCGTCATCACGACCTATGCGATCGTGGTGCGCGACAAGGAGCTCATGCAGCGCATTCCGTGGCGACGCGTGGTGCTCGACGAAGCCCAGCACATCAAGAACCCACCGACCAAGCAGACCGCAGCGATCCGATCGCTCGAAGCCGACCACCGCGTGGCGCTCACCGGTACGCCGGTCGAGAACCGGCTCACGGAACTCTGGAGCATCATGGAGTTCTGCTGCCCGGGCTATCTGGGAACGCAGGGCGAGTTCCGCAAGCGCTTCGCGCTGCCGGTCGAACGGCACCGCGACCGCATGCAGACCGAGCGACTCCGCTCGCTCGTGCGTCCATTCGTGCTGCGCCGCCTCAAGACCGATCCGAAGGTCATCACCGACCTGCCGCCGCTCATCGAGACGAAGGCGCTCGTGCCGCTCTCGGAAGAGCAGGCACGCCTGTACGACTCGGTGGTGAACGAGATGCTGGCCAAGGTCGACCGTGCCGAAGGCATCCAGCGCCGAGGGCTCGTGCTCAGCGCGCTGGTCAAGCTCAAGCAGATCTGCAACCACCCCGCGCACTTCCTTCGCGAAGGCTTCTCCAAGGATGGCGTGGACGCCGAGGAGGAAGCAGGCGATGCCGAGGACCAGCTCATGGGCCGCCAGGCGCTCGCAGAGAACGCGCTCCTGGCATCACGCAGCGGCAAGGCGCATCGGCTGGTGCAGCTCCTCGAGGAAGTCGTGGCTAGCGGGCACCGCGCACTGGTCTTCACGCAGTACCGGCAAATGGGACACCTGCTCGTGGCGATGCTGCGCAAGGAGCTCGACACCGAGGCGCTCTTCCTGCACGGTGGCACGCCGCAGGCCAAGCGCGACAAGCTCGTGGAGCGCTTCCAGAGCGAGGATCCTTCGTGCCCGGTCTTTGTGCTGAGCCTGAAGGCCGGTGGCGTCGGCCTGAACCTGACGGCCGCCAACTATGTCTTCCACTTCGACCGCTGGTGGAACCCGGCCGTGGAGAACCAAGCGACCGACCGCGCGTTCCGCATCGGCCAGAGCCGTACGGTGAATGTGCACAAGTTCGTCTGCGAGGGCACGCTCGAGGAGCGGATCGACCAGATGATCGAGCAGAAGACCGAG